>CAUPHX010000007.1:0-19877 GCA_963511125.1 uncultured Deefgea sp.
CTTCAATCGCCCGCTCATTTGCCATTAAATTGCCGTGACTGACCATCACGCCTTTGGGCGCCGACGTTGAGCCTGAGGTGTATTGCAAAAATGCAATCGCATCGTCCTGCACCGAGAAAGGCCGCCATTGCTCTGCTGCCTCCCAATCAGTCTCGTCCACCGCCAGCACATCCGCTACGCCCAAAGCGGACATTGCGCCGCCAACCATAGCAATAATGGCCGAACTGCTTAAAATACACGTGGCTTGCGAATCAAAAGCAATGCCCGACAAGCGCGCCAAATGCTGCTCTTTCAGCGACTCGGGCGGAAAGACCGGCACGGCAATCACACCTGCGTAAAGGCAAGCAAAAAAAGCCACCACATAATGTTCGTCGTTATCCAGCAGAATTAAAGCGCGATCGGCGGGCTGGCAGCGCTGCTGCAATACCGCAGCCAACGCTCGCGCTCGGCCATCCAATTGCGCGTAATTCAGCGTCAACTCACCGCTGCGGCTGAGCACCACCAAAGCGGCATCGTCTGGGCGAGACACGGCCAGATCACGTAAACATTCGACCATCGTGTGGGGGTATTTTTTCACTGGATTAACCTATTGAAATCTGTTCGAGATTGGAGTGCGGTTCAGACATCGCGACAACGACTTTTCTTGCGCCAGAAAATGGCGTCCGTGCGTGCGCTGCCAGCATATTATCGAGCATCAAAACATCGCCCGCCTGCCACGGAAACATCACCGTTTCCGCCGCGAGTACGGCGCGTACCTCGGCGAGCATTTCATCGGGAATTGCGCTGCCGTCGGCAAAATAAACATTGCGTGGCAGGTTTTCTATGCCTAGTAATTCTTCGAGCGACTCGCGAACTTCTGGCTGTAAATTGGACGCATGAAATAAATGGGCTTGATTAAACCAAACCATTTCTCCTGTGACTGGGTGCTGCTCAACGCCTTGGCACAGCTGACGGGTACGTAAATCACCATCTTCTTTCCATTCCCACTGCACGCCGATACGCTGACAAATTGACTCCACCTCGGCAGGGTCGGTCGTGTTAAAAACTTGCGACCACGGGAGGTCGAAATCGCCGTAATTTCGTACATACAACAAACCTTGGGCAAAACGCGCACGAATCTCGCTCGGCATGTGCTGATAAATTGCCCGACTATCCGCAATCGGCGTTTCGCCGCCACTTTGTGCCGCAATCACACTGTGAAACCAAATTTTCATCGGCCATTCACGCGTATAAGCTTGCTCGTTATGCAGTGGAATATGCTGATGAGCGGGGTATTCGGTCGATGTATATACCCCAGTTGAAACCGCCGTACGCGGCGTAGAAGCAAACTCGTATTTCAATAAAGGATGACCAAATGACGCGGCGAATGCTTGAAAACTGGCGACATCGGGCACAGAAAATCCGCGCAATAACACACCGCCGACACGTAATAAATGCGCGTCAATTTCTGGCTTTAAACGCGAAAACGCATCTAACAGTGACTCACCTTCAAAAGCAGGCTCGATCAAAACGGGTAATTCAGACGCGATTGGTGCTTGTGATATAAACGGCGCTTTCATTATTTACTCCGGTAAATAACATCAGTTGCAGTTGAATGAGGTACAGCCAAGGCAATGGCAGCGATGTAGGCATTAGAAACTTGGATGGGCCATGCTTGCAGTTGTTGCGCCATATCAGCCGGATAAGCTAATTGGTAGCGGTTTCGTTCTGACCTATGCACCGCAATGCTTTGCAAATGTTCGCTAATCCCACAACCCAGCGCTTTTAAACAAGCCTCTTTGACGACCCAGCGCTCGACCAGCTCAGTATCATTCTGCTCATCGGGGTGTAGTAATAAAGGGGCAATATCGGCGAGGGCGAAGTTCGTCTGCCTTGCCTCGATGTCCACCCCCACCGCGCCCACCTCGGATACCGCGATCAATCCACGGTCGGCAGAATGCGAAACATTAAAATCAAGCCCAATTCCAGCGGGTAATAAGGGTTTGCCATAGGTGTTGTAATCAATCGGCACCAATTGCGGCGTTAAATCTAATTTACTCGCCAGCAAGCGGCGCAGCTGCGCCCGAGTGCGAATGGCGCGTAAACGATCCATGGGTTTATGCAAGCGCAAAGCCCGGGCGCGTTCATCTTCACTCAGAATCAACCAATCTTGCTGCTCTGACCGCGGAAAAAATGAATATTCCAGCAAATAAACTTCAACGCCCTGCGGCACGTAATCATGCAATCGCTGCATCAGCCCGCTCCAGCGTCACCAATTGTCGTGTTAGCAGGCTCAGCAAAGCGGCCTCTTGTTCACGCAAATAAAAATGCCCGCCTGCAAAGTAATTCAGACTAAAGTTCGATTGGGTTTCTAATTGCCAAGCGCGTAACTGCATCTCGGTAATTTCATCATCGCGACCGGCAAACACATGGATGGGTATATTCAGCGAGGCCTTATCTAAATAGGTAAAATCGTTACATACACTGTAGTCGGCAGCCAGAACATCGAGCGTCATGCGGAGTAATTCGGTATTGCTCAGCACCGCATCCGAAGTACCACCTTGACGCTTTAAATCGGCGATCAAGGACTGGTCGTCATACAGGCCAGCAAAACGATCTGGATCTCGCCGTGCTGGCGCAGCCGACGCAGAAACAAATAAACCCAGCGGCAACGGTTTATTTTGCGCGGTCAATTGGCGGCACACCCCATAAGCCAATAAAGAACCCATGCTGTGTCCGAACAAGGCATAGCGCTCACCCGGTTTGAGCGGCAATTGGCCGACGATCCACTCGACGAGTTCTGCATAATGCGTCAGCGGTTTTTCATCAATCAGCGCGCCACGGCCCGGCAACTCCAATGCCAGCAATTTGATATGGGCTGGCAATATACGCCGCCAACGCAAATACATCGTTGCGCTGGCGCCGGCACACGGCAAACAAATTAACGTTAAAGCCGATGACATTATTGAGCCTGTTCCGCCATAAATCGGCGTAAGCTCAATGGACGCATATCGGTCCAAGTTTGCTTTACGTAATCAAGACAATGTTGCTTATTGCCCTTGACCCCAGTATCGGTCCAACCGCCCGGCACCGCCTTAAAGTCTGGCCACAGCGAATACTGGTCTTCATGATTTACCAGGACTTTAAAAACCCCATCTTCGCGATCAAAATAACTCATTTCTTCCTCACTAAAAGTCAATGGCTCCGCCTTTGCAGCGCCTACTTAGGTATGACGAAGCACCATGGCGCTTGTTTAAAAAGTAATGCGCCTAAAAATGATTCGCTTGCAATGAGCGGCGCATGCTGACGTAAAAATCGACATAAACGTTGTGATTTCTGACAAGAAAAGAGTTTTACGTAGGCGATTTTTAATTTTTAGCAAGTAAATACTTGCGAAATTAAAAACAACTACCTAAATGTAAGTGATAACGTGTATCATTTACATTTTTTGGCGTATCCGACACGGACCACTGCTGTGAGTGAAATTGATTTTGAAAGTGAGTTAGCGGTCAGTTTTCAGGCGAACAGAGCGCACCTAACACGAATTGCGCTGCGCATTCTAGGTAATGCGGAACACGCGGAGGACATCGTGCAGGATGCCTATCTAAAAATCATACAACTACAATCTGCTATACAAGCCAAACAGCCAATCGCCTACCTCACGCAAGTAGTGCGCAATTTGGCCATTGATGTAAAAAGAAGATCGTCTCTTGAATTAACTTACTTTGCGCCAGAAGATGAAGGCCAGATGGTCGCCGACTCGTCGCCACTGCCTGAAATGCAGCTCATCACTGAGCAATCTTTGCGTTTACTCAGTGCAGCACTCAAGGAATTACCCGAACGGACTCAGCGTGTATTTGTGATGTATCGTCTGGAGGGATTAACCCAGCGGGAAATTGCTAGCACCCTTGGCGTATCGGCGACCTTGGTGAACTTCATGATAAAAGATGCGCTAACTCAATGCAGAGCCGCTTTATACCCAAGCGGGTAATTATTTGGGTTAGGAAGCCAGCTCGCCTTTGTTATACTTTGATTAAATAGTCCTAAACAAATGCTTTCACAAATCGTCATCTAGATGAAGGCATTATTCTTATAGGGGGTCAAAGTGTCCGATAACAAAACCGAAGACTCTAGCTGGCAAACGGCAATGGATTGGTTGATGCGTGAAAATGAATCCGCGCTGAATCCAGCTGAAATAATCGAATTACAAACTTGGCTTGCCTGTGATACACAGCATCAAAAAGCCTACCAAGAAGCAAAGGTGATTTGGCTGGGAAGCTGTTTTATCCCCACCAATTAAGATTTAAAAATACCTGTACGGCTGCCTTCCAGGAACGTGGCGCTTTCTTGCATTCATTCGGTGAACCTTTATGAGAATACCGAACTTTGTTAATGCATTAGCTTAATAGGGCTGAACTTAGCCGAGACCTGTTTTCGCAGTTAAAATTGCACTGGCAAGTATCAGTGCAAAATAAACACCATAGCTGGCTTGCTGCGTTTTCTTGTTCACAAACCGAAGCTTACTATACGCAGGACGTATACCTGCTTGAGTCCCCTGCTGCTCGTGCAAATCAATATTTTTCGGCAATATATTTGAAATCATAGTCATAAAGCAATCGTACGAAATCCGATTATCTTCATGCGGCATCAATAGCATGTGATTTTCTGAAATTCTAAAATACGTTGCAAAATATCGTAGCGCTCGAATCGTACTGATCTCATCTTTCATGCTTTTCTGCAGCAAAGAGAAGCACTGTTTGGCGATGGTTTTTTCTTCGGCTCTCGGAATGGATGGTAAGGTTGAATGTGCCCCACGAATCAGTCGCTTCGCTGATTTTTTTCCTTTTAGTTCGCAGAGTTCCTTTAACTTGTCTTGTATTTGGCTCAAACTTTCCTCAGGCAAATACAAGAAACTCTCAATGGCACTATTGGACTCACCCTTTCGCCAATGTGTGAGTAGCGTTATCCAATCGTCGAAACCACAATCAAAGATAGTTCTAGGCGCGACCTCCTGATAGACAAATTTGCACTCATCGAGCGCTTGCCACCCTTGCCCATGAAGCGCCAAATTGCAGATACCGAGTCGATCGGCTAACCAACTCATAATGCCATCGCTACGGCTACATAATTTGCGAAAATTGACATCGCTAAGTTGAAGCTGACTTGGTAAGAATGAACCAAGCTCCACATCTCGAACAAATTGTCGTGTGACACCAAGGCCATTGCGTTGATGGGTAAAGCTCAATTTGTCGAGCGCAGTTTTAAGCAAATAATCTAAATTATGCAGATAATGTGTGAGGGTAACACTTGGCCCTGTGTGGCCAATCCACTCTGCAATTTGGAATAAGCCTTTTCGACTTGCGCCACCATCACTGATGAGCAATTTTCGCAACACACCGCCTTCCGCTGGCTCGCACGTTTCATCATACCAATGCGCAGGCAGCGTTAAAGGCGATTGATCTCCGGCAAATGCTTGCAGTAGATGCGTCGCAAAAGCGTGACGCAAATGATGAAAGCGTATTAATGGATCACCCGTGACCTGCCGTAGCAGCGCGTGCAAAGGAACTTGAAGTTCTTGCGCCGAGATTGGGATTTGATTTTGAGGTGCAACAGAAAAAAAATATCGACCGTCAACGTGGTTGCCGACTTTGGTACGTTGTATTTGGTGGTAACTTAATAATTCACGTCGCTCTTCGGCAGAGAGGAGGACATCAAGTGGCAACAAGCGCCGACTATCGACTGTTTTTAATCGGTTGAAGTGATTGCTACGAACTAGCAGTGTGGCTGAAGCGCTCGCTAGGCTTGTCGGAGATTCATCTGCAATATGCATCATCCAGCGATATTGAATATCTTCCAATCTGACATGAATCGCCTCGTTGATTCGTAAACCGCATCGAAAACCTAAAATTAGTAAGATGAGCTGCGCATGTCGTAATGGTGCTGATTTTTGACCAGCAAGATACCGATATAAAACATTGTATTCTTCATTGCTGAGCATATTGGCATCTGCTTGAGAGCACATTCCGTTGTCGTCATAACTAAAATTGAGATGCGGCCAATCCATGAATCCTTCCATATAGTGATGGAATCGACGTAGCAAATCAGCTTTATTGCTTCTGGTATTGACTGCAGGGCAGCGCTCTACAATTTCGGTATACAATTCTTGAAAATCTTCAGCCTCCATAGTGGGTATATCGTCATCATCAAGCTGAGCCATTAACTCCTGAGCAATACTTGTTAGCTGCTGGTAGGCGGAACTACGTACAATTTCTTTTGCCTTATGCCGTTCTTGAATCCAACACAACAATCCGCCTAGCAAAGTGCTGGTTGCTAAAATTCTGGGCTTGATCTGCTCCATCGCCTCCTGCACCATACGCCACGTTGGTTCGGCTTTCCCTTGTTTCCGATCACGATACAACGCAGCTTTTATGTCATTAAAAGCCCCAATTTTTTCATCGGCATTAGCCGTCAATGTGACTAAGTAGGTATTTAATGCTGGCCGAGCATCCATCTGCTCTAAGCGAGTCACTTCTGAGTTGCCATAAAACTCTGCGGGTGGGCGTCGTTTTCGAAGGAGGCGTTCCCATGTTCTTTTATGCAATGCAGTTGCGTGTGACTGACCATTGGCGTGCTCAACTAAATACGGCGGCAAAATAAGATACAGATAATTGCCTGCAGTGCTATACCAATGCCGCACTTGGGCGATCATTGTTTTGTAACGTGACCGATCTGTTGCTTTTGTTGGCGATGCTGGATTTAAGTAATCTAAAAAATCAATTAAGCACTCATAGAGCCAAGTACGAAGTTGATCTCGATCCCGATCGTGGGGCTTATCACTGGGTAGTGCAGGCAGGGCCATTAATAGATTCAACGTGGTTGGATCAAGAAACCAGCGTCGGGTGCCACGATTAGCCTGTGTTGATTTTGGGTACTCATCAGTAAATAAATCGACCCAAACCTGCTCATTAAACCGTTGCAGTTTTGAGCGACAATGAGCCAATTGCAATAATGCGGCCTGATCCAGCAAGCCTCCGAATACAACGGCAGAATAGATGCATTGCCCCCAACGAAGGCGTGTATATCGACTGCTATTCTCTTTGACGTGTGCAGTCCACCCCTGCTGCAAACTCACTTGGAATTGCGCCAATTGATTGCGAAATACTTGTATTTCAGCAAATGTTGCGGGGGTTAGTGGGTTAAATACTGCTGGCAATAGAATGATGGGTGGAGGTAACGTCACTTGCCACTGCAGGAACTTTTGTCCTTTTGTTAACCCTTTGCGTAAAAACCGACGCAAATGATGCTGTCGATGAACACTCAATTCCTGCTGTTTTTCCAGCCACAGTTCTAATTGAATCATGGCTTCTTCAGAAAAAATCAGTGCTGCCTGACCCGTTTGCGCGCCAGGGATAAGCTGATCTAGCTCCGCAAGTAGCTTCAATTGATCTTTGCTTTGTTGCTGCTCTCGATCCGCTTTTCTTTGCTTTTCACCTACGAGCTTCGGTGCGGAAATATGACCTGAGCGTATCTCCCAGCCAGACCAAATGTCATCCACCTAGCAATCCCTTTTGTACCGTCCACCCAAGTTGGTCGCTAATTTGATCGAGGTAAGGAGCCAAAC
Organism: uncultured Deefgea sp.; assembly: GCA_963511125.1. Lineage (GTDB taxonomy): Bacteria > Pseudomonadota > Gammaproteobacteria > Burkholderiales > Chitinibacteraceae > Deefgea. Next base: position 7,601 of record CAUPHX010000007.1, read on the forward strand.
CACACGCAATGAGTAACGGACTAGTTAATGAATGCCGATGGTACGGCTCCTCTCCGCGCTCCCAATGCCCCATAAAGTAATCAATCATTTCTGCAGGACATTCGAGTTGGCTGAGTTTGCTGCGAAGGTAATGTCGGTCAATGTTAGCGGGCAATGTAGTTGGGTTATAAGCCTTTAATGCTTTCGGGGAAACGGAGGCTGTCCGGCCATTTTCTTTGATAAAAAAGAGGAAAGGCAACTCAAGTTCTGTTTTTATTTCAGCCTGTGTAGGCATTGAAAATCTCACAATCAGCTTTTTGATTTTTGCTTGTAGTGATGGGTGTTGATGCAGCTTGTTTGATAACGTCTGCAGGTGCTCGATATACCAATTTAATTGTTCAACAAATTTTAAAGGCAAAGGCACAATCCGAGTGTGATGGTAATGCTGATCATCTTTATCCGAAATCACCAACAGACCGGTTTGTCGATCTAATTGCAACGGATCTGCCAACGGATCACGAATAGCACGATAACCAGAGATAAATCCCAGCCAATGCACGATGTAAGCAACGTACACATTATGAATACGACATAAATTCAAAAAATTAAGTGGCAAGCGCAAAGCACCACGCAAAACGCCTTTTAAATGAGCACATAACTCATTAACCAGTCGATCTGAGATTGCATACGGCGAACCAATATGGCTATTTGTATTTTTAAAAGAGGGACTAATTAATTCATCACCACTTGTTTGTTGCAGCCGACACGTTATCTGTTTGTGAGCAAGAAAAACCATCTGCTGTAGCTTGGCGCAATTGGTACTCTGATAATGCGCAGACACTTTTGCATGTGACCATTCTCGTTGTGTAATCAGGTATACACTCACCACGTCACCCGTTATCTGCATTAAGGCCGCCGACATCACACTAGAGATTCGCAGTACGGTCCATCGAGTGTGTGAGGTCTTGTTTAACGCGGTTAAAAACAAGGTTATCTCGTCTATATTCCGGCCGACCTCCTCCCGAAAAAGTCGACTTAATTTACGTTTCTTTGTCGGTTGATAAAGACGAATATTTTGAACGTAATCTTGAACAAGGCACGTCGCTTGCTCAGGCAGAGTGATATAAATGACACTTTGAGTAGACGAAATCTTGCCGTTGACGCGTGGGTCTCTTAGTAAAGCTTGATCAACTTTATCGATGCCCCTTTTACGTTCAGGGGTATTAATGGGTAGTGCAATTAATCGCTCCTCAACTAGATAAGCCATTGGTAAGTCATTACGTTTTTCATATTCATTTTTGGATGGAAAGATCAGCATCTCACTGATTGCCGCAATTGTTCTTCCTGTCCATAGCATGATCGCGATTAAAGGAAACAATTCTGGATTTCGAGCACGCACCATCGCGTCAATGCCCTGAGGTGAACTAATAGCCTGTATCAGCTGTTCTACTTCATAATCTGTTGCCATCGCCCAGTGGCTTGGCAAATGTTGCGCTTGCCGTAAAATACTATTGAGCACACCACGCTGCCTTCGCCGATACATGCGTGGCTCAAGGTTTGTTACGGAAGGTGAATGAGATTCCTGCAAGATGACGCCGCAGTGTTGGCTCAACTCTTCAGGATGCAAGCCAAGACTTCGCAGTCGCTTCTGAGATTTGAGGTCTGGCGCAGTTCTAAATAGACTAACTCGACTTGGTGTATTCGACTGTGTTTCATGATCATCGCGCACAATGTGCGTAACATGACTAACCATGTCAATCTTGGCACGATAGCGACACGCGCCTTCTCGGCATTCGTCATAAGAAATCAACAGCAATCTTAAGCCGCTACCCCAGCTATACTGCTTGCCTTTAGGGCGGTTGCTAATGTATGAATCAAATTGAGCAATCAACTGTGCAACTGTTTCTGTTTTATGGCTGAGCGTTGGTGGATCGTCAATGTCTTTACTCATTGCTTCGAGTACTCGAACGTCACGCATGCCACTTTGAATGCCGCCAGTTTGCTTACTAATTATGCCTACAGCCTCCAACTCTCGATATCCGGCGGCGGCGCACAATGCCACAAATTGAAACTGCCTAAAATATTCTTCCATTGATGCTGGGTAGGACTGAATGGTGCTAATGAGCGCTGCATATTCAGGATATGCACCGATCAAGCCATCAGGCCGGACATCATCTCTTGGTAGGAGGTGTTTCAAGCTAGCAGGTATTTCTAAATCCGATCTATCGAGGTTTTTCGCCAATCGCTCTAACGTACTTATCCATTGTTGAGCCGCAGAAATATCAAACTCTAATTCTTCAAGCATTTGCAATTGAAGCCCCGATTTCAAGGCTTTAATTAGATTGTCAATAACGGGAATGAACTGTTGGAGATTGTGTGGGGCATTGATCCATTCCCAAATGGGTTCAAGCTCATGAATATCTATTTCGCAAAACGTGCAAAATTCCAATCTAATGTCTTGTTCAAAAATGGCTACGCTCATTTTGTTTCTGCTTCTTTTGCTTCTTGCGATATAGCAATTCTTGAGCGATATCCTTCTAATCGGCTAGAGGGTATCTCTTTTATACGGCCAATATTCGCTGAAATCTCGAGCCATTTCTTAATTTCACTAGGGCGCGGTACATGGCTTCTCATCTCACTCGGTAACGCTTTTCGCAGTCGAGCACATAAGCCAGAAACCTGTTTGCCGGACTTTTCGCCTTTCAAGTTCCAGATCAAAAAAGGTTCTATCGTATTCAGCAGTGCAAGTTTCAGTGCGTCAACGGAAGAAAGATTTTCATGTTTGACCACACATACCATCGGCAGGCTTAGGGCTTGTGCCAAATTGTAGGTTCTAAATCCAGCCAACAATTCCCAGCGCCCTTTCATATTGAGCCAAACATGAATCGGACATGCGTGTGACTGTCGAAGAAATAGCGACTGTGTTAACCAACCACTTAATGCCTCAGAAAAGACCAGAGTCTGAAACTCCAGCCAAAGCAGATGAATGATTTCATGCTGAGGAAGCTGAATATCATTTATCGAAAGCATTTCAAGTTGTGGCATTGTCATGTGCGATTATTCTGATCGTGAGATTTTCATTTGCACTTCTCCCAACTCAACCAACACGTAGCTTGATTGATCCCATCGATTATGTACGTAATGGCATCGAGGCTAGTTTTTCACTTTGCCGTCTCAAGCCACCAAAAATCGAATCGGCAACTGACGCCGGATAACCTTGAGGAAGTTGGGCTAGCACTGTTGCGATGACATTTTCGGTGGCATCCAGCAACTCGGAAATAATTTCTTCCGCGACATCTGCACCAAGACCGACATGCTTGGCCTGTGCGCTCCAATGCCGGCGCTGAATTTTGTCGAGAAGATAATAATTAGCACTGCCGCGCACAGCCATAGCGAGCTTCACTTTTTGATGTGCAATTTGATTTTGTCCTGAGCCAATAATTGGATGCGCCGACAGGATGTCATAAAGCGGCGTCGCGCAATAACGGCGGCCAGCCAAATGCGTAATGCTGAAATTTTTGGCATGACCATCCGTCGCTGCGAGCAACCAGAACACAATTTGTGCCTTGAAGAAATTGCGGCGATCATGCTCTGCTTGGGAAGAACCTGCGAGCAATTCCAAAATGCTGGTCATACTTGGACCGCCATCGGCCTGATATTTCTGCAATGGTGAAGTGCCCGTCGCTTGGCACATATCTTCTTGTGGAAGCCGAACAATCCAGTTGCCTTGAGCGGCCAATCGACGATCAAAGCGTTCGACAATCAAGACTTTTTGATCGTCAAAATGAGCGATATCGCAATGGGCAACGGGGAGTCCATATGCAGCGACAATCTTTGAGCAAAGCCATTCGTTTTCAACTGAGGTACTCAGATCCGCCTGCATATTGCCGACTAAACCCAGTGGCAACTTAAAAATATGTGTCGTTGGTGTGCTGCCGTGAGGTCGTTGCCATTGTTGGTTGTGATAAAGCAATGCCGTCTTTTCTTGCGCGCCAGCAATGGAGAGTCGAAGATCCGCATCATGGTCAAACTGGCCTAGCGGCGCTGAAGTTGACGTACTACGGAGCAATTGCCCAATCGCCTGCTCATTTAACGCATCGCCAGCGATAGAAAATAAGTCGGACGGATCTTCATCTTGAGGGAGTAATTGAATTGCGCCAACACAGTCTCGCCCTAGTGTTGCCAGCAACTCAAAAGGCTCGACACTGCCAGTCTGATAACGCAGCGCTAGGCGACTACGAATGGATTCGCTATCGGGCAATACATTATCAAAATACGAGGTAACAATTTCACCTCGGTATGCTTGATTGCCCGGTGTGAATGGCAACGACAAAGACAAAGGGCGACCTTGCTCATGATGAATCCATTCATCAAAGTAGCGTAGCAGCGCGCCCGAACGCGTGTTTTCCCACTCTCCAACGAGAAGGCCATTCATCCAAATATTCAATTTTTGTATGCGGCGCGACATATTCACCAGCTTTCTTTATTGTATGAGTTATCTGGCTCATCAGGAGGTTGTTGCGACGCTAAATCTAGCGCGTCGTTGCTCGCCATACTTGATGGAGAAGTCGCAGCACTTTTTCCCTGAATGTCTTGGCTGCCAAAACTTGTGAGCACAACACCTACGTTCAGCAAAGTGAGAACTTTAAACAAACGCTCCACACTCACTGAACCAGGGTTAGCCTCAAGTGCAGCATAACTCTGCTGAGTAATACCAATTTTTGCCGCCAACGCGGCCTGTGTCAGGGCATTTTCTTTCCGAAACCCTTGTAGTATCGGTCTCAGCTGGCTCAGAGTTTGAATTGGAAATTCCATGGCGTGCTCCATAGCCTCTTAAAAAAAACAGGTCTTAAGCTGTTATTTAACAATACAGTATATAACCTGTATTTTCAAATAACAGGTTTTAGGCTGTCCAATTACAAGAACTTTGAATAGAGGAAACAGGGCACGCAGGACTGCAGCAGAGATTCGCGTACTTAACATTGTTCCGAAGGTCATCATAGCAAACATTAAGCTGCAAATTTACAATTATTTTTGTGACACAAAATTTGCATTGTTTCTAGGTCCGCAACTAGAAAGTGTGGATGTTACTGACTCGAAGTTAATTCAACCAAGAGTCAGAAAAAACACGTCCGGGCACTATTTCAGCCCAGAGCAAAGAACTATCTATATGATATTTATGCTATATTTATTTTTATAGTATCGCTAAGCGGTACACTATCGCCACGCAAGCTAGAACCAAGTTACTTTAGAGTGGATTGACGTAACTTAATTCCTTTAGGCTCATAACCCGAATGTCATAGGTTCGAGTCCTGTTCAATTTTCGGTCGGCGTCAACAGTCATCACCACCAATATTGATTTGCTCCATGAAAAAGCGGGCACTCAAAATGTCTTGCACCTGCATGGGCAGGTAGATCAAATGTCCTGTGCCGCCTGTTTGCATTACTGGCACATTGGCGATGAGGCATTCCAACAAGATGATTGCCCCGCCTGCGGAAGCAGAATCACTAAACCGGGCATTGTCTTTTTTGGTGAACCTGCGCCTCAGTACGAAACCCTCTATCAAATTGCTAACGATTTAACTGAGGATGATATTTTTGTTGTCGTTGGCACGAGCCTGAACGTTGTCGACCCGATTCATCTAATCCGCTCAATGCAACGGCTACCGCGCATCGTGATGATCGACCCCACTATTCCCAAATCGGCTCGTCAATATGGTGCGGAGTGTATTGCAGCCCCAGCACTACAGGGTGTCTGTAATTGGATAGCATCTTTGGATACAAATAAAGATGACGGTGCCTCATAGGCTGATGCATTTAAGATAGGCATCATTGCTTCTATTGTGGCGAGGCATGAGCAGTACTGATGTTGACCATTTCATTCCATTTTCAGCTTACCCACGCGATCTAGGCGACAACTTCGTTTTGGCCCATGCCAGCTGCAATCGCAGCAAGTCCACTTTTCGTCAATGAGACGGCGCTTCGTCATTGCGATAAAACCTAACAAGTACTAAAGCTTTTCTCTGACCATCGGCAGTAAGGCAATTGACCATCGTCATGGTAAAATGTCAGCTTACCGCTTTGATTTCTGGATTATTCATGACCCGCCTTAAACAGCTCCAAGATTTACTTGAACAACGCATCCTGATTTTGGATGGCGGCATGGGCACGATGATCCAGCAATACAAGCTCAACGAGGCGCAATATCGTGGCGAGCGCTTTGCCGTTTGGCATACCGATGTCAAAGGCAACAACGACCTACTGGTATTAACTCAGCCGCAAATCATTGCCGAGATTCACCAGCAATACCTCGACGCTGGCGCCGATATTATCGAGACCAATAGCTTTAACGGCACCGCGATTGCGATGGCCGATTATGAAATGCAAGAGCTAGTATGGGAGCTTAATTTCGCCGCAGCCAAACTGGTCAAAGACCTGTGCGTGGCGCAAACGGCCAAAGACCCAAGCAAGCCACGTTTCTGTGCTGGCGTACTCGGCCCGACTAGCCGCACCTGTTCGATTTCACCGGATGTGAACGACCCCGGCTTTCGCAATGTGACCTTTGATGCGCTGGTCGAAACCTACCTCGAAGCCATCGACGGCCTCGTCAAAGGTGGCGCGGATATTCTGCTGGTTGAGACGATTTTTGATACGCTCAACGCCAAAGCTGCGGTGTTTGCAATCAAGAAATACTTCGCCGATCGACCTGAGATTGAAGAATTGCCGATTATGATTTCCGGCACGATTACCGATCAATCGGGCCGTACACTCACAGGGCAAACCACTGAGGCGTTTTTCAATTCGCTACGCCACGCCGACCCGATCTCGTTTGGTCTGAACTGTGCGCTCGGCCCTGATCTGCTGCGCCCTTACGTCGAAGAGATGAGCCGCATTGCCGATACCTATGTGTCGGTGCACGCGAATGCCGGTTTGCCGAATCCACTGGCCGAAACCGGCTACGATCCTGATCCTGCCATGATGGCCGTCGATATCCGCGAATGGGCGGAATCAGGCTTTGCCAATATTATCGGCGGCTGCTGCGGTACTACGCCGGGGCATATCGCGGCGATGTATCAAGCGGTGAAAGATTTACCACCGCGTAAAATCCCAGAAATTGAAGCTAAATGTCGTCTTTCCGGTCTAGAACCGTTCAACATCGGCGATAACGATCTTTTCGTCAACGTAGGTGAACGGACCAACGTGACGGGTTCTAAAGCCTTTGCGCGTTTGATTTTGAATGGCGACTACACCACCGCGCTCGATGTAGCGCGCCAGCAAGTGGTGAACGGCGCGCAAGTCATCGACATCAATATGGACGAAGGTATGCTCGACGCCACCAAGGCGATGACGACCTTTCTGAACCTGATCGCCGCCGAGCCGGACATTTCGCGCGTACCGATCATGATCGACTCATCCAAGTGGGAAGTGATCGAGGCGGGCCTGAAATGTGTGCAGGGCAAATGTATTGTTAACTCGATTTCGATGAAAGAAGGTGTTGAGCAATTCAAACACCATGCCCGCCTGCTGAAAATGTACGGCGCCGCCGTGATTGTGATGGCCTTCGACGAAGTCGGCCAAGCCGACACCTATGCACGTAAAGTCGAGATTTGCGAAAAATCGTATCGCATCTTGGTCGACGAACTGAATTTTAATCCGGCCGACATTATTTTCGACCCGAACGTGTTTGCCGTTGCTACCGGTATCGACGAACACGCCCGCTACGGCCTCGACTTTATTGAGGCGACTGGCTGGATCACCAAAAACCTGCCACACGCCAAAATCAGCGGCGGTGTATCGAACGTATCGTTTAGTTTCCGTGGTAATAACAAAGTGCGCGAAGCGATTCACGCGGTGTTCCTCTACCACGCCATTCAGCAAGGCATGACGATGGGTATCGTCAACGCGGGTGCACTCGAAACCTACGAAGACGTCCCCGTTGTGCTGCGCGATGCGATTGAATCCGTCGTCATGATGAAAACGGACGATGCCCTCGCCGCGACCGAAGCGCTGATTACGCTAGCCGAAGCCTTCAAAGGCGACGCCAATGTCGCCAAGGGCGAAGACCTCTCGTGGCGCGAATTACCGCTGCAAGAGCGCATAACGCATTCATTGGTTAAAGGGCTGACGACCTTTATCGTTGAAGACACCGAAGCAGCGCGCGTTTCGGTTGAGCGCCCGATTCACGTCATCGAAGGCCATTTGATGAATGGCATGAACGTCGTCGGCGATCGATTTGGCGCTGGTAAAATGTTCGTGCCGCAAGTGGTGAAAGCCGCCCGCGTGATGAAAGCCGCTGTGGCCCATTTAGAGCCATTTATCGACGCTGAGAAAATTGCTTTAGGGCTGCAAGATCAACCCGCCAAAGGCGTGATCGTGATGGCGACGGTGAAAGGCGACGTGCACGACATCGGTAAAAACATCGTTGGCGTCGTGCTGCGCTGTAATAACTATCAAGTGCACGACTTGGGCGTGATGGTGCCGGCGCAAAAAATCCTCGACACCGCGCGCGAAATCAAAGCCGACATCATTGGTTTGTCCGGTCTGATTACGCCAAGTCTGGAAGAAATGAGCCATGTTGCCAAAGAAATGCAGCGCCAAGGCTTTGCGATTCCACTACTGATCGGCGGCGCAACGACATCGAAAGTGCACACCGCGGTCAAAATCGAGCCGCATTACCAAAATGACCAAGTCATCTACGTCGCCGATGCCTCGCGCGCGGTCGGCGTGTGCTCAAGTCTGTTAAGCGACGAACTCAAACCCGCATTCGCAGCCGAAGTGAAAGCTGAATACGCCAAAGCGCGGCAGATTTTCGAATCGAAAGATCGAACCAAATTGATTAGCCTCGCCGAAGCACGCTCGCACAGATTCGCGCCAGACTGGGCGACGTATACGCCACCAGCGCCTAGCTTCCTTGGTGTGCGAGAATATACTGACTATAGCCTTGCAGATATCGAGCCGTTTATCGACTGGACGCCGTTCTTCCAAAGTTGGGAATTGCATGGCCGTTACCCTGCGATCTTGCAAGATGAAGTCGTCGGCGAAGCCGCGCGCAGCTTGTATGCTGATGCCAAAGCAATGTTGAAGAAAATCGTCGACGAGAAATGGATCGCCGCCGCCGGCGTGATTGGTTTCTTCCCCGCCAGCAGCGTGAATCACGACGACATCGAATTGTACGACCCCGCTACCGGCGAAGTCGCGATGACTTGGCACAATCTGCGCCAGCAATTGCCGAAACCTAAGACTGGCGACGTGAAACCGAACTGGTGCTTGGCCGACTTTATCGCGCCGAAAGAATCAGGCGTGAAAGACTACATCGGCGCGTTTGCTGTCACCGGCGGCATCGGCATCGACGAACCCGTCAAAGCCTTTGAAGACGCCAACGACGACTACAGCGCGATCTTGCTCAAATCATTGGCCGACCGCTTTGCCGAAGCCTTCGCCGAACACATGCACCACCGCGTTCGCACCGAATTGTGGGGCTACGCCAAAGATGAAGCGCTGAGCAACGACGAGCTAGTCGACGAAAAATACGTTGGTGTGCGTCCAGCGCCCGGCTACCCAGCCTGCCCAGACCACACGCCGAAAGTTGATTTGTTTAAGGCGCTGAACGCGCCAAACATCGGCATGACACTGACGGAAGGCTACGCGATGCTGCCAACGGCGGCAGTGAGCGGCTTCTACTTCAGCCATCCAGAATCACGCTACTTTGGCGTGGGGAAAGTGACGTTGGATCAGGTGGAAGATTACGCCGCGCGGCGTGGTGTTAGCTTGGCGCAGGCGGAGCGCGACCTTGCACCAAATCTTGGTTATGTTGCGTAAAATACAAGGTGACGGGCTTGCCCGTCAGCTGTATAAATAAATGAATCTTTTTTGATAGGCTACGCGAATGAAAAAACTTTCTTTTCAAGCTAAGCAGACGATAACAGCCAGCAATCGCCGCGAAAATTACATTGCTAGCCTCAAGCTTGAAGGCATCTCCGTTCCTGCAAATACCAGCAGCATGACCCGCGAGCAACTGATCGCGGCGTATCGACAAAAAGCCCAAAGTAAAAATGGATAAATACGGCGTTGGTCAGGACATCTACTGCTATGCAGGTAGCGATGTACTGATCAATCTGCTCGATTTGCGCGATGAGCATGATCTATTTGATGCAGAGCGCGATTTAAGTTTACTCGCCGCAGAGCAAATCGATTTTGCTGCGCCGCCATACAATCTGACCTACCTGAAAGACATCCATCGCAAATTATTCCAAGATATCTACGACTGGGCCGGTGAAATCCGCCGCGTCGATATCGCCAAAGACGCCACCCGATTTTGTACCGCCACGCGCATTCAGGCAGAAGGCGATAAATTATTCGCCCAACTCGCCAAACAGAATTATTTCGCCGATTTGGCGCTGCCCGACTTAATCAATGCCGCCGCCGAGTTTTACGTCGAACTCAATATGCTGCACCCGTTTCGCGAAGGTAATGGTCGCAGTCAGCGTATTTTGTTCGAGCATCTGCTGCTCAATGTGGGCGTAGAACTTCGCTGGGCGAATATCAGCAAATCGGAATGGATTGCCGCCAATATTGCCGGCGTTCATGTTGATTACGCGCCGATGCAGGCTATTTTCCGTAGCTGCATTCAAGAATAAAACACCGTATTTCATACCTAATCTGGGCATCATCAAACCCAAAATGGGTTTTTGATTTAGCGATAAAGAGTATAGGTATCTTTCTTAAGGCTATATTAAAAAAGATCTAGCAGGTAATACCCATGAAAAGCCTCGCGATTGCGAGGTTTTTTGTTGTGGCTGAATGAGGGTAATTCGTCATACCGGCGGCGCTCTGCGTGCCTAAAGGCAAGGCCGGTATCCAGAGCGATGGTTACGCTGTAAGTGCATCGTGAATCAAGCACTGACAGTGCGGCCTCATGCGTCGTCGCGCTAATGCCGCGCGGCACTTACTTTTCTTGAGCGGCCAAGAAAAGTAAGCAAAAGAAATCCGCCCGGTATGGTTCACACTCATAGGTAACACTTTTATTCAAACACATAGGTAACACTTCTCTGGTCTGTGATGCATACAACCGGAGCACGCTATGTCGTGGAATGAGGTGAGACCGATGGACGAAAAAGTGAGATTCATCGCCGATTATTTACGTGGCGAGATGGCGTTCAAGGCCTTGTGCGGCTTGTATGGCATCAGTCGAAAAACGGGTTATAAGTGGGTACGGCGTTATCAAGCGTTCGGGATTGAAGGCTTGCAGGCGCAAAGTCGTCGTCCGCATGGTTCATCTGTCACCCCCTATGTAGTGCGGCAGGCTGTGCTGGAGTTGCGCAATTACAAGGGCGATGTGCTGGGGCCAAAGAAAATTCAGCCGTTGCTGGCAGCACAATTTGCCGAATCGCTGATTCCGTCGCAGACGACGATTTACAATATTTTGAAAGCAGCGGGCAGTGTAAAAAGTCGGCGCCGGATCAATCGCACGCCGCGCTCGATTCAGCCGCTCAAAGCCGCAGCCAACGTGAATCAGCTGTGGAGTGTCGACTACAAAGGGCAGTTCAAGTTGAGCGGCGGCCAGTGGTGTTATCCGTTAACGATCATGGATCATGCCAGCCGCTATTTACTCAGTTGCCAAGGGTTTAGCGGGACGACAGGCGTTGAGGCGAAGACGGTGTTTGAACAACTGTTTCGCCAATATGGTTTGCCAGAGCGGATTCGTAGCGACAATGGCACGCCATTTGCCAGTGTGGGCGTTGGTGGGCTGTCGAAACTATCCATTTGGTGGATTCGGTTGGGGATTATTCCGGAGCGTATTACCCCCGGACAACCGCAGCAAAATGGTCGGCACGAACGGATGCATCGGACGCTGAAATTACGGATTGGTCAGCCCGGCGCTGCGGATATGGCACAGCAGCAAGTGATTTTGGATGAGTTTAAGCGGCATTATAACGAAGATCGTTTGCATGAAAGTTTGGGGCAAAGGGTTCCGAGATCGGTGTACCAAGCCTCACCTCGGAGCTATCCGGAAACACTGCCGGAATTGGTTTACCCAGAGTACTTTGAACAGGGACGCGTTTGCCAAAGTGGGCTGATTTATTGGCGCAGTTTACGAGTTTATGTTGGTTATGTATTGCGTGGAGAATGGGTTGGCTTGGAGTTGGTAGGGGAAGGAATTTGGGACGTTTACTTTGGCCCGATTCGACTGGGTTCGCTGGATGAGCGAGCTGTGAAAGGGGCAAAAAACGATTATTTAACGCTAAAAGTGTCACCCATGTCGTTGAATTAAAGTGTTACCTATGTCCTTGATCTTTCA
>CAUPHX010000008.1:0-19834 GCA_963511125.1 uncultured Deefgea sp.
GATCGCTTCACGGATCGGATCAATCGGTGGATTGGTCACTTGCGCAAATTGCTGGCGCAAATATTCGTACGGTGACCGTACTTTCTCTGACAGCACGGCCATCGGCGTGTCGTCGCCCATCGAACCAATCGCTTCTTGGCCGTCATTGGCCAAGACGCGCAAGATTTGATCGCGTTCTTCGAACGTCAATTGGACTTGTGTTTGGTACGTTAGCAAGGTCGCTTTGTCCATCTCTTCGAGAGGACTATTGTCAGCGGCCATTTCTACGTGATTAGCGTTTTCTTTGAGCCAAGCGCGGTACGGCTGCGCGGTTTTCAGTTTGTTATCAATCGTTTCCGATTCGATAAATTCGCCAGTTTTGAAATCAACTGCAACGATTTGGCCCGGTTTTACGCGGCCTTTTTTCACCACTTCTTCCGGCTTGTAGCCCCATACGCCGATTTCCGACGCGATGGTGATGTGGCGATCTTTGGTAATCACATAACGCGCTGGACGCAAACCGTTACGGTCAAGCGCACAACCAGCGTAATCACCCGCTGCCCAAACGATACCAGCAGGGCCATCCCATGGTTCCATGTGCAAGGAGTTGTATTCGTAGAAAGCGCGCAAATCGCGGTCATTGGTATCGACGTTTTGCCAAGCGGGTGGCACCATCAAACGGAAGGCACGGAACACATCCACGCCGCCCAGCACCAAGCTTTCCAACATATTGTCCATACTCATCGAGTCGGAACCGTTGGTTTGCACGATAGGACGAATCGCATCCATATCTAGCTCGGGGCTATTCATGATCGCTTCACGAGCACGCGCCCACGCGCGGTTACCCGTCAATGTGTTGATTTCACCATTGTGTGCGAGGAAACGGAAAGGCTGCGCCAATTTCCATTGTGGCCACGTATTGGTCGAGAACCGTTGGTGATACACCGCCATACTCGAAGCAAAACGCTCGTCTTTTAAGTCGAGGTAGAATACCGGCAGATTGTCTGGCGTAACCAAACCCTTGTACGACATCACGTATGGGTTTAGTGTAGGTATATAGAAGGACGCATCGCCCATATTGGCCTTCTCGGCCATACGTCGTGCTTGATACAATTTGCGGGCAAACTCAAGCTCAGACAAACCGTCAGGCGAATTCACGAAAATTTGTTGAATCGTTGGCAATGAGCGCATCGCCGCAGCGCCGAGTGCATCCAGATTCACCGGAACTTCGCGCACACCTGCAACTTGCAGACCTTGGCCTTCAACGGCAGCGACTAAGTTTGCAATCGACTTCGCCGATTCAGACTTATCCAGCGCTGAAAACACCAAGCCAGCGGTAAATTGCGCGGCCAAGCTGTAGCCATTATCGGCTGCAACTGCGCGCAAAAAGTCTTTTGGCAAGCGGAACAGCAAACCACAGCCGTCACCCGATTTACCATCGGCCGCCACCGCACCACGGTGAGTTAAACAGGCTAGCGAATTGATTGCGGTAGAGACCAGCCAATGACTTGGCTTATCATCCATTTGTGCAATCAAACCGAAGCCGCAGCTATCTTGCTCGAACTGCGGGCGGTATAACGTGCCCTTCAACCAGCTTTGTCTATCCATCACAGCGGCACCTTCAAAGACCAAAATCAATCAAAAACATGCAACTAGGGGTTGACCCTAGTCAAGCAAAGGGGCTTGATTCTAGCGATAAAGAATGTTAAACGCAACCCAAGAGAAGCTTTACAGGACAATCGGGGAAAACCCTGAACAGCCTCCTTTGTCACGATTACTGAGGCAGAAAGCCTGAATTCATTAGCCAGAACTAAAATTCGCCGTCTTCCTTGCTACTTCTTAACTCGCCCTATCCATATCAATTTGCCCTGCTCACAATACGCATTTCCCCCTTCAAAGCGGAGAGTTGTTGCGGATATGTCAACAGAATGGCGTCTATTTCTGTTATCTCGCAGGTTAATGGATAATCTGAAAATAAATAACATCAACTCATAAAGACACCCATGTTCAATAAACCGTCCTGCAAAATAATTTATTCCACACTCATGCTCGCATTTTTAATTGCGCCACCTTCTGCTGTTGCAGAAGGCTTTATTGATGATTCAACCATTAATGGTGGAATTTATTATTGGCAGCGCGACCGTGATCGTAAAGATCTAGAAGTGGGGAGCAATACCTACGGCGAAATGGTATCAAATTTAGAACATGCCACTTTCAATGCCAATTTAGAATTTAATTCTGGCTATGCAGCGAATATGTTTGGCCTTGATCTTGCGGCATATGCGGCTTGGGAGCTCAACGATGGCGGTCCAGCATATCCGAATGAAATTGGCTTTAGTAACGCCAACACCGTATGGGAAGAAAAATGGGACGGTGACAAGAGTGGTGCCACCATTTACCGTGCAGCCGCCAAATTCAAACATGGCCCAAGCTGGGCGCAAGCTGGTTATATTCAACCTAAAGGCCAAAGCCTACTCGCACCTCATTGGAGTTTTATGCCCGGCACCTACCGCGGCATCGAAGCTGGAGCAAACTTTGATAACGCAGGCAATGGCGCTTTAAGCTTTTCATATATGTGGGCCGATGAATACAAAGCGCCTTGGTATAAGGAGATGTACGATCTGCGCCAAGCGGACGCAAAAACACAAGTTGATTACGTTCATTCCTTGGGTGCCAAGTATGACTTTAAGAATTCTTTAGTACTTGAAGCCGCATTTGGGCAAGCTGCCGATTATATGGATCAATATTTTGCCAAAGTGGCTTACACCATTCCATTGGCAGAGAAAGGTATTCCTCTAAGCTATCAGTTTTACGCCGCCAATGACAAAGTGAGCGGTGGTCCAAGCAACCCAAATGATGTTTACGATGGCACGGCATGGCTGCAAGCACTGACCTTCTCTCACGAAAGTGGGCCTTTCAATTTCAGATTAGAAGGCACATGGGCGAAAGCTGAAGGGAATCAAGGCTATTTCCTGCAACGCATGACGCCAAGTTACGCCAGTTCGAACGGTCGCTTAGATGTATGGTGGGATTCACGCTCGGACTGGAATGCAAATGGCGAAAAAGCCGTATTTATTGGTGGAATTTACAATCTGGCAGGCTGGGAGCTGCCTGAGCTATCTGTAGGCGTTTCATATGCTTATGGCTGGGATGCAAAACCGAGCAGCAACCCAATCTACAATCAAAGCCAACGCCTGAAAGAATCTGCCATCAATTTTGATTTGATGTATCAAATCAAACATGGCAAAGCGAAGGATACAAGCTTTAAACTTCATTACACAAAATATGACAATCATTCTGACTTAGCAAGCTACCAAGGTGGCTTCAGCAATATCTTTCAGGATGAAACCGACGTTAAATTCATTGTTGTGATTCCATTTTCACTTCGCTAATTTGACATTAGTGTAAAAGACAAAGCGCATTCTATTTATACAAAAAGCCCCTTAGGGGCTTTAAACAGATCATCAACCTCGGCCTTTTTGGTCGAGGTTTTTTTAGATACAAAGCAAAGCCCTTAACAAAGGCGCAGCGCCATACCCAATAGAAAGCCTTATCTTAGCGACGCTTTGATAACTCGCTACGTTCAATTGCAATCGCAATAATGTAATGCGTCAAATCGCGGTCATGACCAATTTTCTCGATACATGCTGCGCGCAAACGATCGATCAAATATTTTTCTGGCGAATCAATCAAGCGAGTAAAACGGTTGTATTTGAATTGCGAATTACCGACGATTTCTTCCAAAATATCCAAACGCTCAGGCTGGTTATTACGCAGACGGTACAACTTGCCTTTGGCCAATACTTTTCGATCGTGATTCGGCCGTAAAATTACGTGCCAATTTGCGGGTTCTTCGATTTGCTCTGTCATTTGGTCTCATCCCTACGTAGTGGCTTTAGCGATGTCATATTGGGTGCAACCATCGCCAAGCTGATAAATATCGGTGTAGGCGATTTGCCCGCGACACGATATTGAATCATTGGATTATACGGCCAATTGAACATTCACATTCAAATGCATGCTGCACGGCAATCCGTGCCGTGAGCATACCTTGAGACAATACAATCCGATGACGTCTCTCTGCAGCAATTGATTTCAGCTGTTTACAATGCAAAAAGCCAGCAAAAGCCGGCTTTTTTGTAGATGTATAAAGCCACAAGCATTAACCAACAATGCCTACAGCTAAATACCCATCAACGTGGCAATACCGATGCACCCATCAAATATTGGTCAACTTCGCGAGCGGCTTGGCGGCCTTCGCGGATTGCCCAGACGACTAGCGACTGTCCACGGCGAACGTCACCGGCGGCAAAAACTTTGGCGACGCTGGTTTGGTAGCAGCCCACGCCATCGGTCGTTGCTTTGGCATTACCACGAGCGTCTTTTTCTACTGCAAACGCGTCAAGCAAACTGGCCACTGGATTGGTAAAGCCCATCGCCAAGAACACCAAATCGGCTTTCAGCTCAAATTCGCTGCCAGCGACTGGCGTTGGTTTGCCGTCTTTCCATTCCAAGCGAACCAATTTCACCGCTTTCAGAACGCCATTTTCGCCAACGAATTCTTGCGTTTGCACCGCAAAATCACGCTCCACGCCTTCTTCATGACTGCTGGATGTGCGCATTTTGACTGGCCAATAAGGCCAAACGATGGATTTGTTTTCTTGCTCTGGCGGTTGTGGCATCAATTCAAGCTGCGTCACGCTGACTGCGCCGTGGCGATTACTTGTACCCACGCAATCAGAACCGGTATCGCCACCACCAATCACCACCACGTGTTTACCCGCCGCACTGATTGGATTGGCAGCACCCCCGCCGACTTGTTTGTTTTGCGCGATCAACAATTCCAGCGCGTAATGCACACCTTGCAAATCACGACCTGCCACTGGCAAATCGCGCGGCACTTCTGCGCCGCCCGCCAAAATCACCGCATCAAACTCAGCATCGAGTTGCGCTGGGGTAATGACGGTTTTGCCATCGCAAACGATACCAGCAGGTATATCACTAGAGCCAACGACTGAATTAGTCTTGAACTCAATACCCTCAGATTTAAGTTGCGCGACACGGCGCTCGATCACATCTTGGCCGAGTTTGAAATCTGGAATGCCATAGCGTAACAAACCACCAACGGCATCGTTCTTCTCAAACACCGTCACCGCATGGCCGACGCGAGCGAGTTGCTGCGCCGCGGCCAAACCCGCAGGACCAGAACCGACAATTGCGACTTTCTTGCCGGTTTTTACCGCTGCAATTTGCGGCGCAACCCAGCCGTTTTCCCAGCCTTTATCAATAATCGCGCGCTCAATCGACTTGATACCCACTGGATCGTCATTGATGCCGAGCGTACAGGCCGCTTCACACGGCGCAGGGCAAATTCGGCCAGTGAACTCAGGGAAGTTATTGGTCGAATGCAGGACATTTAAAGCCGATTCCCAATCTTGCTGATACACCAGATCATTAAAATCAGGAATCACGTTGTTGACTGGGCAGCCGTTATTGCAAAACGGAATGCCGCAATCCATACAACGCGCGCCTTGCAGCTTGGCTTTGTCATCCGTTAACGCAGGAACAAACTCGCGATAATGCGTGATGCGCTGCGCGACCGGCTCGTAACTGTCTTTAACGCGGTCGATTTCTAAAAAACCGGTTGGCTTACCCATTATGCAATCTCCTTCTGCGCAACAACTTCTTTCGCTGCTGCCATTTCTTTCAATGCACGGCGATACTCGTTCGGGAACACTTTGACGAACGCGGCGCGGCTGGCTGGCCAGTTCGCCAGAATTTCAGCTGCTCGTTGGCTGCCGCTTAAATCACCATGTTTTGTAATCAAAGCTTTGAGTTGAACTTCATCGGCCACGCCATTGTGGAACGGTTGCTCTTGCGCATCAGACGCCACAACTTGCTCCAACGCCACTTGCGCCATATTGCAACGACCGGCAAATACGCCGTCTGGATCGTAAACGTAAGCAATCCCGCCCGACATCCCAGCCGCAAAGTTGCGACCCGTTGCGCCCAATACCGCAACCGTGCCGCCAGTCATGTATTCACAACCATGGTCGCCTGTTCCTTCAACCACCGCCGTTGCGCCCGAGTTACGCACCGCGAAACGCTCGCCGCCGACACCGGCAAAGAACGCTTCACCAGCAATCGCGCCGAACAACACGGTATTGCCGACGATAATGTTTTCCCACGTTTTACCAGTAAATGCCGCATTGGGACGAATCACAATGCGACCACCCGACAAGCCTTTACCCACGTAATCATTGCCTTCACCCGTTAAGGTGATGGTGACGCCGCGCGCCAAGAAGGCGGCGAAACTTTGCCCTGCCGTGCCATTGAGCGCCACTTGCAGCGTATCGTCAGGCAAACCAGCGTGACCATAACGGCGTGCCACTTCACCCGACAACATCGCGCCGACGGTACGGTTGATGTTTTTCACCGCGAGAGCGATTTTGGTCACTTCGCCACGCTCAAGCGCAGGAGCAGCTTGCGCGATCAATTCATTGTCGAGCGCTTTCACCAAGCCGTGATCTTGCGTTTCGGCGTGCAGGCGCGCAACTTCTGCTGGCACGGCAACTTGATGGAACACTTTGCTGAAATCAAGACCTTGGGTTTTCCAGTGTTCGAGACCTTTTTGCTTATCCAACAAATCAGAACGGCCAATCAATTCATCAATAGTACGAACACCCATTTCAGCCATGATTTGGCGCGCTTCTTCGGCAACGAAGAAGAAATAATTCACCACATGCTCAGGCTGGCCTGAGAATCGTTGGCGGAGCACCGGATCTTGCGTCGCAACACCGACTGGACAAGTGTTCAAATGGCATTTGCGCATCATGATGCAACCTTCAACCACCAACGGCGCAGTTGCAAAACCAAACTCATCGGCACCGAGCAGCGCACCAATCACCACGTCGCGACCCGTTTTCATTTGACCATCGACTTGCACGCGAATCCGACCGCGAAGCTTGTTCAGCACCAGCGTTTGCTGAGTTTCAGCGAGTCCCAATTCCCACGGTCCGCCAGCGTGTTTGATCGACGATTGTGGCGAAGCACCTGTACCGCCGTCATGGCCGGCAATCACCAAGTGATCGGCTTTGGCTTTGCTCACACCCGCAGCCACGGTACCGACGCCCACTTCAGCGACCAACTTCACCGAAATTGAGGCGACTGGATTGACGTTTTTCAAGTCATGAATCAGCTGCGCCAAATCTTCAATCGAATAAATATCGTGATGCGGTGGCGGAGAAATCAGACCAACGCCCGGCACGGAGTGACGCAATTTACCGATATATTCCGAAACCTTGTGACCAGGCAGTTGACCACCTTCACCGGGTTTTGCACCTTGCGCCATTTTGATCTGGATTTGATCGGCGTTAACGAGGTATTCCGTCGTTACACCAAAGCGACCCGATGCGACTTGCTTGATGGCTGAGCGCAGGCTATCGCCTTCTTTAAACGTATAGTCACGCTCAATACGGCTCTTACCAATCACTTCGGATAACGTTTGACCTGCTTTCAGAACTTGGAAACGCGCAGCGTCTTCACCACCTTCACCGGTATTGGATTTACCGCCGATGCGGTTCATCGCAATTGCCAAGGTTGAATGCGCTTCGGTCGAAATCGAACCCAGCGACATCGCGCCTGTTGCAAAGCGTTTTACGATTTCTGCTGCTGATTCAACGTCTTCCAGCGGCACTGGCGCGCCAGCGGGTTTAATCTCAAACAGACCACGCAAAGTCAGGTGACGTTTGCTTTGATCGTTAATCAGCGCGGCGTATTCTTTGTACGTTGAGTACGAATTGCTGCGCGTTGCGTGCTGCAATTTGGCGATTGAATCTGGCGTCCACAAATGGTCTTCACCACGAATACGGAAGGCGTATTCACCACCCGCATCGAGCTGATTTGCCAATACTGGATCAGCACCAAATGCAGATGTATGCAGCCGCACCGCTTCTTCAGCAATGTCAAACAGGCCGATACCCTCGATATTGCTTGCTGTGCCGGTGAAGTATTTTTTCACCAACGATTTTTGCAAGCCGATGGCTTCAAAGATTTGCGCGCCGGTGTACGACATATACGTTGAGATGCCCATTTTCGACATCACTTTCATCAAGCCTTTACCCACCGCCTTGATGAAGTTTTTCTGATATTTCGCTGCGAGTTCGGCATCGCCATTCGCCAAATCAGCCAGCGTTGCCAACGTCAAATACGGATAAACCGCTTCTGCGCCGTAACCGCCGAGCAAGGCAATATGATGCGTTTCACGCGCCGAACCCGTTTCTACAACCAAACCAGTGCTGGTACGCAGGCCACGTTTGACCAAATGCTGATGCACAGCCGATGTCGCCAATAGCGCAGGAATCGCCACATGCGTCGCGTCCATTTTGCGATCAGAAACGATCAAAATATTCGCACCTGACTTCACTGCGTCTTCGGCTTCAGCCACCAAGGACGCCAAGCGTGCTTCAACGCCTTCTTTGCCCCAAGCCACTGGGTAGCAAATATTCAATTCATGCGAATAAAATTTGCCGCCCGTGTATTGGCCGATATTGCGAATCTTTTCAAATTGCGCAGTCGACAATACCGGCTGAGTCACTTCAAGGCGAATCGGCGGATTGATATCCGTTGTGCCGAGCAAATTCGGTTTCGGGCCAATGAAAGACACCAGCGACATCACCATTTCTTCACGAATTGGGTCAATCGGTGGGTTAGTCACTTGCGCGAACAATTGCTTAAAGTAGTGGTACAGCGGTTTATTTTTTTGCGACAACACGCTCAACGCAGCGTCATTCCCCATTGAACCAGTGGCTTCTTCGCCATTTTTGGCCATTGGCTCCAAAATGAACTTGATGTCTTCTTGGGTGTAGCCAAAAGCTTGCTGCGCGTCGAGCAAACTACCTTGCGGCAACACAGCAGCATCGTTTTCAGACTCGATGTCATCCAACTTCACGCGAATTTTTTCGATCCATTCGCGGTACGGTTTGGCGTTGGCTAAGCTGTCTTTGATTTCTTTGTCGTCGATAATCCGACCTTGTTCCAAGTCGATCAGGAACATCTTACCTGGCTGCAAACGCCATTTTTTATTAATGCGCTCATCCGCAATCGGCAATACGCCGGATTCCGAAGCCATCACCACCAAATCATCGTTGGTGACTAAATAACGCGCTGGGCGCAGGCCGTTACGATCGAGCGTCGCGCCAATTTGGCGACCGTCGGTAAACGCCACTGCCGCAGGGCCATCCCATGGCTCCATCATCGCGGCGTGATATTCGTAGAAGGCGCGACGATTTTCGTCCATCTCGTCGTTGCGTTCCCACGCTTCAGGAATCATCATCATCATCGCTTGCGACAATGAATAACCGCCCATCACCAGCAATTCAAGCGCGTTATCGAACGACGCTGAATCGGACTGCCCCGGATAAATCAGCGGCCAGATTTTGTCGATGTCTTTACCGAGTACGGGCGAGCTAATGGCTTTCTCGCGTGCACGTATCCAATTCACATTGCCACGCAAGGTGTTGATTTCGCCGTTGTGCGCGATATAGCGGAACGGGTGCGCCAAATCCCAAGTTGGGAAGGTATTGGTCGAGAAGCGTTGATGCACAAGGGCCATCGCCGAGATACAGGCAGGATCTTGCAAATCAAGGTAATACTCGCCAACTTGATCGGCCAAGAGCAAGCCTTTGTAATTCACGGTACGTGCCGAGCACGACGGAATGTAATACTCGCCGCCATATTTCAATTTCAATGCGCGAATCGCGTGCGAAGCACGTTTGCGGATGATGTAGAGTTTACGTTCAAGCGCATCGGTCACGATCACATCATTGCCGCGACCAATAAAGAGTTGGCGAATCACCGGTTCAGTGGCTTTAATCAGCGGCGACATTGGCATGTCGTGGTTGACGGGAACATCGCGCCAGCCCAAAACGACTTGTTTTTCAGCGCGAACAGCGCGCTCGATTTCTTCTTCACAGGCGGCTCGGGCTGCGGCTTCTTGCGGCAAGAAACACATCGCCACACCATAGTCGCCAGCTGGCGGCAATACAATACCATCCGCCAGTATTGCCTTGCGGAACAATGCATCTGGAATCTGGATCAAGATACCCGCACCATCGCCTGCTAAAGCGTCAGCGCCAACGGCACCGCGATGATCGATATTTTTTAGGATGAGCAAACCTTGCTCAATGATGCTGTGGCTCTTTTGACCTTTAATATGCGCTACAAAGCCAACGCCACAGGCGTCGTGCTCATTGGCGGGATCGTACATCCCCTGCTGCTCTTGCATTGTCTATTCCTCGCTCACCCAATAATATTTGCTGATAGTTTGCCAGATTTACGTGTAAACCCGTACAAAAATACATAGAACCTTAATTTATATCAGTCGTGCCGTTTCTTTTATGTGTGCGAGGCGCTTCCAAGAAGAACACGAAAAAATAAGCTAATATTCATAAATCTTCAGACCCTACACTGACCGATTCAGCTCAAGATTAGGAATTAGCCCGCATGCTGCATTGGAATACCTTTATCTGGATTGCCATTTTGCTCGGTACACAGGGCATTATCGAGCTGCTACCTATTACTGGCGCGCGTGATTTTTATGGCCTACTCATTATCAGCTTCGTTTTGTTTTTAACTTGGAATTACCTCGGTGTACGCACGCAATTTCGATCATTTTTATTTGGCGTAATCCTGTACTGGCTTGGCGAAGTTGTCGATTGGCTGGACAGCTTATTTCATGTTGCAAGCTTCATGGGTAAAACACTGAATACCCTCGATGACATGCTTTTCACTGCCGGCTTTTTTTTCATCGGACTTGCCTTTATCCGCCTCATGCTCGAACGTGACCAACTCGAAAACAAGTTCTACCAACAAGCCTATCAGGACGAACTGACAGAGCTGGGCAATCGCCGTGCATTGTTTAAAAAATTAGAGGCGATCTTAGCCACCCAAGCGGGTGCGCTACTTTACATTGATATCAATCTATTCAAGCAGGTTAACGACCAATTCGGCCACGACCGAGGTGACCTTGCGCTGCGAGATTGCGCAGCACTACTCAAGCAAAGTAGCGGCCTAGCCTATCGCATCGGTGGCGATGAATTTGTATTACTGTTAAGCAATGAAGACCCAACACAGACTGCCGAACAACTGCAACAAAACGTCCAAGCCCTCACCGCCGAGTATGGTATTTCATTCAGTATTGGTATTGCGCCGTTCACTGCCAAGTCCTACGGTAGCCCAGACGAATTACTCGCCTTTGCCGATCAAGCGATGTACTCCGCCAAACAGCGATTTCGCGCCCAAAGCCGAGTCGCCGCACGAAGTGAATAAACGCAGCTAACGTCAGCTTGAGGTTAAGGCTGGCAACCACGCTTTGATTGGCAAAAAGTGAGTCAGTAATTGTGCTTCTGGACTGCCCGCTTCAGGATGGTAGTCATAACGCCACTGCGCCATGGGTGGCATCGACATCAAAATCGATTCGGTGCGACCCCCCGATTGCAAACCAAACAGCGTTCCGCGATCCCACACCAAATTAAATTCAACATAACGGCCGCGGCGATAGCCTTGCCAGTCACGCTCGCGCACGCCGTATTCGCAATCCTTGCGACGTTCCACAATCGGTACATATGCAGCAAGGAACGCATCCCCCACCGCTTGCATCATCGCAAAGCTAGCGTCAAAACCTAGCTCAGAAAAATCATCAAAGAAAATCCCACCGATACCGCGTGCTTCATTGCGATGCTTGAGGAAGAAGTATTTATCGCACCAATCTTTAAAACGCGGATAGAGATCATCACCGAATGGCACGAGTGCATCGTGGCAGGTTTGGTGAAAATGCCGTGCATCATCTTCATGGCCGTAATATGGCGTTAGGTCCATTCCGCCACCAAACCAGTACACCGCTTCGGCATCGCTGCCTGCGGGCGGATTAGCGATAAAGAACCGCACATTCATATGCACCGTCGGGATATAGGGATTGCGCGGATGCAATACCAGCGACACGCCCATTGCTTCCCAAGCACGGCCCGCGAGTTCAGGGCGATGCGCACTAGCAGACGGCGGTAATGTTGCACCCATCACGTGCGAGAAATTCACCCCACCACGCTCGAACAAGGCACCGTCTTCGATCAAACGACTAATTCCGCCGCCACCTTCCGGCCGCTGCCAGCTATCGGTACGAAAGCATGCGCCATCGAGGTTTTCTAAGGTGGCGACGATGTTTTGCTGCAAGGTGAGCAGGTAATCTTTAACGGCGGTAATGTTCATCATGACTCCGTGCATAAAAAAATGAGCCAACACAGTTGACTCATTGATGTATCTTAACCTAGACATTTAAACACATAGGCTACAAGGAAATACCCATCAGCCTTGCTGAGTTGGGATGGCGTTTTTACTGTGCGTCATTTGATTATTGCTATCGACATACATCAAAGACGGCGTGTGATCGACGAGTTCTTCGTCAGAGTAGTCAGCAAACGTCGCGATAATCAGCAAGTCGCCGACTTGCGCTTGGCGCGCTGCCGAGCCATTCACCGAAATAATGCCTGAGCCGCGTTGGCCTTTAATGGCATAGGTAGAAAAACGCGCGCCGTTATTGATATTCCAAATATCAATCGCTTCGTATTCACGGATATTCGCCGCTTCGAGCAAGTTTTCATCAATCGCACAAGAGCCTTCATAATGCAGCTCGGCGTGTGTTGCTGTCACACGGTGCAGTTTGGATTTCAGCATATTGCGTTGCATAAATTTTCCCCAGCGCGGTTGAAGTCCGTACAGATTTCGTCACGGCTCAGCCTGTTGCATAATGGCGCGATTATAATAGGATTCCGACGAATGCCCAATGCGATTTCACCCGTAAATCAGACTTTTGCGCGATAAATTAAGCAACCGTCGAGCAAAAATTCGTTGTCACCGGCCTGCGCATTCGGTGCGATGCGATCAAACTCAAAACGATGGCCATCGAGCAATAGCCAAGCTGGAATGGCTTTATCTTGAAAACGACCAATGGCTTCTTCGGCACGCACGATGTTTTGCGCTTGCACTTGTTGTTGTGCGGCATTGGCGCGTGCGATTTCAGCGGCGTCTTCTGCAGCATCGCGCGCTTCTGGCAACGCATCAAATACTGGCCGATTGGTCATCGCTTGCGGTGCTGACTCGCCATTTTGCACCGGCAATACGCGCAGATACAGGTTAAACAATACGCGTGGCAACACTACACGTTTGACTTGTTTCTCTGGATTAATCACGCAAGCCACGCCAAACACTTCGCCACATTTATGGCATTTAGCTTCGGCGGCAATCGCGATATGGTCTTCAACCAAGCGCGCCACACCGTTCATTTGTTTGGCTTCCAGCATCGTGCCGCATTTCACGCACGGCTTGGAAAACTGCTTTACTTGATTGCCATTTTTAAACTTCAAGGGCAAAAAATCACTGAGGCGGCGGTTAGGCTGCATCGTTATTCCTTCAATAAGTACAACTTCAGATCGGATCGTAGTGATCCCAAGCTATAAAACTCATCAGCGCAACGTGTAGATTAAAGACAGCGAACACCCGTCAGTGCCGTGAGGCTGGAGCACAAGAACCGGAATGTACATCAAGTACATGAGGATTCTGGGCACCACCAGAATGGCAATCACGGGATGCGCAGCGTCTTTACATCCGAGCTAAACGCATTTCTACGGTTAAATCGAGATAATCAATATTCAGACGCTGCAAGGCCACCGTAGTTCCTGCTGGCAATTCTGGCAAGCCGCCAACGCGCATCACCAAGGGCATGCCGTCGATGCGCACCAGATTTTCTTTAATCACTTGCGCGTTAAAGTCTTTCAGGTTTTCTTGTTCCATAAAGCGCAAGCACCAGTAGCGCTCCATCTTGTCTTGGAAATCGGCATACGCAGCATACGCGGTATCAAACGATGAAATCGCGGTAAACAATTCAGCATCGTTTTTCTGATAGCGTGGTTTTTCACCACGCAGCATCGCCACCAATTGCTGCTGATTGATGTAATCAACCGCACGGCGCAGCGGCGAGCTAGACCACATATAGCAATCTACGCCCAAACCCGCGTGCGCTGTGGCTTGGGTCGATAAACGAACGCGACCACCGCCTTGCGAACGATAAATGCCGGCGATATCGGCATCACGCAGCTCTTTGCCCCATTGGCTATTGACCAAAATCATCAGCTCGGCCACCAGCTTGTCCATAGGCGCACCACGTTTGCGCGGCACGATGCGTACTTTTTCGCTGGCAACGCCAGCAACTTCGTCGCGGTCAATATAAAAGTTGTAATCCATTCGCGTTTGTTGCGGCTGATCGGCTTTACCACGGCGGCCTTCGAGCGCGCCAGCGAAATGCCATAAGAAATTCAGCTCGTCTTTCCACGCGTAATCCGGCACATCTTGGCCGGCGGTTTCTTCGTTAAAATACGGCTCGATATCGTGGTGACGCAAGTTGGCGACCACTGGCACGCGCTCGATCACTGAGCGATAGCTCAAAATATCAAAACCGAGCGACACTTCCAAATACATCGACACCGCAGGGCGCGCTGCGCCTTCCTCCAGCGTGAACACATTCACTGCGTCATCTGGCAGCATGGTGATTTTGTCGCCGGGGAAATACACCGTTGACAGGCGATCGAGCACCACCAAATCTAATGCCGATCCCGGCGCAATGCCGAGCACCGGCGCGGCGATATGAATACCGACTTGCCAGTTGCCGTTTTTCAATTTTTGCAGACTAAATGCATCGTCGATTTCAGTCGTCGTAGCATCATCAATCGAGAAGGCTTTCACATCGGCAATCGGTAATTCATCCGGTGCGGTGACGGCCTCAAACTCAGCAAAACCACGGCCTTTCGGAAAGTTTTCGACCAAAAAACCATCCAGAAAGTATTGTGCAATATTGGGAATGGCGCCGATTTTATCCAACAATCGCAAGGTGGAGGTTTGCGATGCATCCGCCGCGGCGGCCAAGGCTTTGTATTCCAAACCATTTTTGTCGGGCCGATGTATTAGCTTGGCGAGCAAGGGTTTAAAGCCTTCTGGCAAGATACCCGCTTGCATCTCAGTTTGCCACGCCGCCATTTGCTCTGCTTCGCGTTGTTTACGCTCTTGGCCCGCTAAAGCGGCTTTCAGGTTTTCTTCTGGGGCGGCTTTATAGTTGCCACGACCTTTACGATAGAAGTACATCGGCGCGGCGTGCAGCGCGATAGCGGCGGCCGCTTGCTGGATGAGGTTCGGATTTTTACCGAAATATTCAGCGGCAATCGCCGCAAAACTCAGCTCGTCGCTACCGCAACATTCCCACAGCAAGGTCACGTCGATCTCGGCGGCTTCGGCCTGTGCGCCTTTGAAAAAATCATCCAAGCTGACTTTATCAAACTTCAGCAAGACGTTGGCGGCCTTGATTTTGCTACGTTTGCCACGCGTATCTTCGACTTGCAAACTCGCAGGCTGCTCGTCTTGGATCGTTGCCACTTTAAAGCTACCATCATCTTCGTAAAATACATTCATTTTTTATGCGCCAAGGCTAAAGCCAAACATCAAACAATTTAAAATATTTTTAGTAGGTATATAAAGCTAGCTCAATATCAATAATGCCTAGCAAACAATACCCTTAGTCACTCAGCTGAGCCAGCAATTCCGCCTGACGTTCACTCATCAAGGCTTGCGTTAACTCCACCAAATCACCGTCCATGATGTAATCGAGCTTGTACAAGGTCAAATTAATACGGTGATCGGTCATGCGGCCTTGCGGGTAATTATAGGTACGGATGCGCTCTGAACGATCACCCGAGCCAATCAGCGATTTACGCTCGGCGGCTTCTTTGGCGTTGATGACCTGCATTTGGGCATCTTTAATCCGCGCCGACAAAACGGCTAAAGCCCGCGCTTTATTTTTGTGTTGCGAGCGGTCGTCCTGACACTCAACAATAATGCCCGTCGGAATGTGCACCACGCGCACCGCCGAATCAGTTTTATTAATATGCTGACCACCGGCCCCGCTGGCGCGGAAGGTGTCGATACGCAAATCGGCTGGATTGATATTCACTTCTTCCAGCTCATCCGCTTCAGCCATCACCGCCACGGTACACGCCGACGTATGAATCCGCCCCTGCGTTTCGGTTGCTGGAACGCGCTGTACGCGATGTGCACCCGATTCAAAACGCAGGCGAGAATACGCGCCCTGCCCCACAATCCGCGCGATCACTTCTTTGTAGCCACCCAACTCCGACTCATTGACCGACATCACTTCGACTTGCCAGCGATTACGCTCGGCGTAGCGGCTGTACATGCGGAACAAATCGGCGGCAAATAACGCAGCCTCGTCGCCGCCGGTGCCAGCGCGAATTTCGAGGAAAATATTTCTCTCGTCGTTCGGGTCTTTGGGCAACAAGGCCGTTTGCAAGTCGATATCAAGCTGTTCAAGGCGCACTTTA
Organism: uncultured Deefgea sp.; assembly: GCA_963511125.1. Classification (GTDB taxonomy): domain Bacteria; phylum Pseudomonadota; class Gammaproteobacteria; order Burkholderiales; family Chitinibacteraceae; genus Deefgea. The sequence goes on from CAUPHX010000008.1 coordinate 16,419, forward strand.
TCGTCTTTGATTTCTTCTGCGGCTAAATCGGCCATTTCTGGGTCGGACAACATCGCCTCAGCATCGGCCAAATTGGCATTGATGCGATTAAACTCATGCCACAACTCAACCACGGGCGTGATTTCGCTGTATTCACGATTGAGTTTGCGATATTGATCCATATCGCGCGTGGCTTCTTCACTGGCGAGCAGCGCGCTGACTTCTTCTAAACGGTCGGCCAGTTGTGACAACTTGGCTTGAATCGATGGTTTCATGGACTTCCCGTGAGGGGTGAGGCGTGAGGCGTGAGGGGTAAAACCTTACCCTTAACACACCAAGCTACACTCACACATTCAAAATTTACAAAACGAAATCAACTACCTAGCAGCAAACTTAGTTTTACAAATGCAGACCTCACTCCTCACACCTCACTCCTCACATTCGTCAGTCAATATCTTGCAATCGGTACAAGCGGCGCACCAGATTGACTAGGGCTTCTTGCTCATCTGGCGCGGCGCTGTTCAAGGTGGCCAGCGGCGCATGCAGAAATTTATTACTCAACTGAATTGCAAGCTGCTCTAGTACCAAACTCGGGTCGTCGCCCGCCGCAAGGCGTTTTTGCGCTCGCGCGGTCTCAAGACGCGTGATTCGGTCGGAATGATCGCGCAAATCACGAATCGTCGGCACCAGTGCTCGGCCCGCTAACCACGTATTAAAATCTTGTAGTCTTTCACTAATAATCGCTTCGGCGCTTTCCACTTCCTGCGAACGAGACTCAACGCCTTGCCGCACGACTTCGGCTAAATCATCGACGGTAAATAAATACACATCATTGAGTTCGGAAACTTCACCCTCAACATCACGAGGCACCGCTAAATCAACCATAAAAATCGGTCGGTAGCGCCGAGATTTGAGTGCCCGCTCAACCATGCCTTTGCCCACAATCGGCAAGGAGGCGGCAGTTGACGTCACCACCACATCAAACTCGGCCATTCGATTGGGCAGATCACCCAATAAGATCGCCTCGCCATTGAATTTTTTGGCTAAGGCTTGGCCACGCTCTAGCGTGCGATTCGCAATCGCAATTTTCTTGGGATTTTGCGCGGCAAAATGGGTTGCACAGAGCTCAATCATTTCACCCGCGCCGATAAATAACACATTACAGTCCGCAATCGATGGAAAGATGCGCTCGGCCAAACGCACCGCCGCAGCAGCCATCGAGACGGAATAGGCGCCAATTCGCGTGCGAGTCCTCACTTCCTTTGCCACTGAAAACGCGCGCTGGAAGACGCCATTGAGCAAAGTACCCAAAGTCCCCGCCTCGCGAGCGATGCGTTCGGCATCTTTAAACTGCCCGACAATTTGCGTTTCACCGACGACCATCGAGTCCAAGCCCGACACCACACGATAGGCATGCCGTGCAGCAGCTTCGCCCTGATGAACATACATATGGGATGTAATGCTATCTACGCTTTGATTTTTATGGGCTGCAAGCCAATACATCACCTGATCAATATCGCGCGCATGGCAATACAACTCGGTTCGATTGCACGTGGATACAATCGCCGCTTCAAACACGCCCTTCTTCGCCACCAAATCGGTAAGCGCAAGCATTAACTCATCGGAATTAAAGCTAAGCCGCTCCCGTACCGCCAATGGCGCAGTTTGGTAGTTAAGGCCGAGAACGAGCAGGTTCATGAAATGGAGGCAATTCGCAGAGCTAGGTATTTTACCCTGAAAACAGCAGTTTGGTGGGCAAAGCGCACTACCGCCGAAGAGGTGTGCCGCATGCTCAAGGCAAAAGAGGCGCGGCACTCAGCCAAAAACAGCTGTTCTCTAATATAAACAAGCGCCGACTTTCAAATGACACATAAATATTTTTCACTTAAAGTCAGCTACTGACTCGAAATACGCCTTCGGGGCGCAAGCTACGCAATATAAAAGGAGCATCATCAATGGCAACTCTGAGCACCACCAGCAACCAAGACCTCATGGCGCAAGCGCGTGAAAGTTTGCGCGGCAATTGGAAATTACCAGTTTTAGCAACCTTAGTGTACCTTATTGTTTTTTCTATCAGTACGAATGGTCTTATTATAAATTTACTAATAACGGGGCCAATTAACTTAGGATTTTCATACTTTTACATTGCAATTGTTCGTGAGCAACGTTTTGAAGTTTCAGAGTTCGGGCGAGCATTTCAGCAAATGCTCACCGCATTTATCACTTACCTATTAACGAGCATATTTATTTTACTTTGGTCTTTACTTCTAATTATTCCCGGCATTATGGCGGCACTTTCTTATGCAATGGTATTTTATGTCTTATGTGACGACCCAAGTCTGCGAGCTCTTCATGCAATTGAACGCAGTAAAGAATTAATGTATGGTAATCGATGGAAATTACTATTTTTATTTCTCCGGTTCTTAGGCTGGTTTATTCTTTCTATTTTAACATTAGGCATTGGCTTCCTCTGGTCCATACCATATTTCCAAGCCAGCATGGTTCATTTTTACGAAGATCTTTTACTCAATGAAGCAAATAAGGTTCAGCCGTTAATAACAGGCTAATAAAAAATCCCCTGATTCAACTCAGGGGATTTTTTAAATCTACACATCGTAATTAAACCAAGGTTAAAAACCCAAACCGCGTGCTGATTGATAAAAAACGAATGAAATCATCCATGCCAAACCCAATGACCAGACCAGTGAAAACACGGTAAATGCGGTGGATTTAGATTCTTTTTTCATCGCCGCAATCACTGAAACGCAAGGGATATACGTCAACGAAAACAGCATAAAGCTGTAGGCTGAGACTGGATCAAGCGTATGCGCGAGTTGCGTGGCGAGTGCCGCACCTTCGTGACCGGTAATTACCGACAATGCACCAAGCACCACTTCTTTGGCGACAAAGCCAAAAATCAGCGCAATCGACAAGGTTGAATCAATGCCGATTGGCGATAACACCGGTTCAAAAAAGTCTGAGACCATCAGCGCGTAGCTGTGCTGTGGGTTCGGGAAGTTGGTCAGCAACCACACCAGCACCACACCGATCACAATCATCGTACTGGCCAAACGCAAAAAGTCCCGCGCCTCGCCCCAGCCGCGACGCCAGATGTGACTGACCAGCGGCAAACGATAAGGCGGCAATTCCAGCGCAAACGGCTCGTTCGATTTGAAATGCGAACGGAACAACACCGCCGTACCCATCGCAATCAAAATACTGATGATATACAGCGACAATAAAACCCAAGGCGCATTGGCAGGGCTAAACAGCGCGCCGCTCAAAAATAAGAAAATCTGCAAGCGCGCCGAGCACAGCGAAAACGGAATCGTTAACATCGTGAGTAAACGTGCCTTGTGATCACGAATAACGCGCGTCCCCATAATTGCCGGCACATTGCAGCCAAAGCCCATCATCAGCATCACGAAACCACGGCC
>CAUPHX010000009.1:0-19315 GCA_963511125.1 uncultured Deefgea sp.
CAGCAATAGGCGAAAGCAAAAGTACCAAGCACACAGATTCACATGCATTGCGGAAATTGACCGAAAACAGCACGACCGGAATCAGAGTGATTGCAGCCAAAATCGCGGGCCAATGTATTGATGTGGGCAAGAAAGCAGCCCACACTGGAAATGTCATTCCACTTTTATACAATAAAAACCCAGATGGCCATGTAGCAATCAGCAAGCTCAAACTTATCAAACTCAGTAAAAATCCAGTGAATGGCGAATTAACTCTCATTAAACGCGATTCCATCTTGCAACAATGCCACCCAGCGCTCAATCAAAGCAGCTTGCGAATACTGCTCAGCGCGTTGCTTCAGCCAATCGCTTAATTCTGCCGCATGCGTTTGTTGCTGAATAATCAACTTAGCCAACGCTTCACCGCTCGCCTCGTTCACAACAAACTCATCACGGCACTCGGCAAACAGCTCATATACCCCACCTGCGTTTGTACTTGCAAGCAATACCCCCATTGGCATGGATTCCAATACCACCAAGGGGCAACCTTCAAAGCCTGAGGTCAGTAGTAGCACATCGGCTTGGGCGAGGTATGCGCTGACGTTGTCTTGCCTTCCGACCAATGTGATCTGCGTGCTTAAACCTTGCTTGGCAGCCTCATCAATCAGCCAACTTTCTAGTGGGCCATCGCCGACCACGGTGAGATGGGCGGCGACGTGATTGGCGTTGAGCGCCGCGAGCGTGTCGAGCCAAAGATGCGGCTGCTTTTCCTCGGCGATGCGGCCAACAAACACCATCCGCAATGGTGAGCCTTCTGCGCGTGGCACTGCAGCTGGAATCATTTGTGCGGCATCGACGAAATTAGGCAGCACTTGCCACGTTGATTTCGGCTCACAATCAAGCCAGCGCGCCATTGAATCTTTGGCGTGATTGGAAACAAAAATCAACTCATTCAAACGCCGATACACGAATTGGCAAGCAGTACGATGCACTGGATTCATTTTGGCAAACAGATCCAATTCATAAAACGGCCCATGCACCCAGCCAATGACGCGTTTTTTGAGTCCAAGCGTTGCCGCATACGCCATATACAGCGGCAGCAAAAACGTTCCGGCGATAACGATATCGTGCTCGCCTGCAATGCGGCGCGCAGCGCGCCAACCGGCCAACCACGTCCACGGTTTGAGCGGTTGCCATGCGCTCGATAAATCAACGATTTGAACTTTCTGAATTCGTGAAGTCCACAAATTGCGATTGCCACCGAGCAGCACCAGCGTCACAGAAAAACCGCGCGCGGCGAGCGCTTCGCCGACCAAAACGGCGCAGCGCTCAACGCCACCTAAACCTAAATCACGTAGAAAAATGGCGATTCTCATGCAGAGGCCAGTGCAAATATATAATTTTCATGCCGCTGATTACCCACCATAAAATCTGTTTTCCCCACCTGCGACAGCCCCTGTCGTTGATAAAATTCAATTGCTTTTACATTCGCGTGATAAACCGATAGCCAAAATTGAGGCAAATTTTGCTTAGCCATTGCCAATAGCGCCATACCAACGCCTTTACCTTGCCAGTATGGCTGTACATACAATGTACAAACTTCAGCACCCCAAGGTTCAACATGACGGGGTTCAATAACGATATAGCCCAGCAAAAGCTCATTCTGAACCGCAACCCAACAATCATGCTGCACAAGACGCTCTTGCACACGAGCCACAGTAAACTCATGTAATACAAAATCGGCACACAAGGCACTAATACCCTCGGTATAGGTATCCAACCAAATTTGGATTCCTAGCGCGGCGATACTCGCCGCATCGGTAGGCTCAGCTCTTCGAATATAAAAATCACTCATCGTTTCAAATACTGCCAAACTCGATCACTAATCAGCATTCGAATCAGCTGTTTGCGCCACTTCGAATCTTCCGAAGTGGGTATTGGCAGCTTAGTCTTTATAGAAAAGGCATCAAAGCACATACCCAAACCAACGCCTTGGGTGCGTTGTAACGTATCCAGCCACACTTCAGCCAGCGCAGCTCGACTTTCTGGCCAGAGTTGCGCCAATTGCAGGTAAATCGTAAACAAGCTGCGGCATTCAGTGACGGTCAGAATTCGCCCCGGTTCAGCTAGTTCTGCAAATTCAGCGGCAACGGGTTGCAAGGGCAACGGTAGCGCATGCCTAGCGTAATCAAGGCGAATTTTCTGCGCGGTAGCGCGGAGTTGCTCTTTTTTCGACTGTGTAATTTGCCCCGCATGGCAGCGATATTCGAGCAAGACCTCAGCAACGCCAGTGAACTTTGCGCCTCGCTGCGCCAACTTGCACCACAGCGCGTAGTCTTCGGCGTGAAGCGCACTCGCATCGTAAGCGTCATCCTTGAGCAAGCTCGCGCGCAGCATCACGCTCGGGTGCGCCAAAGTCGAATTAAATAGCAATCCCGCTTTGATGCTGGCATCGGTCGTTTGCGTTTGCCAAACGCCAGTGCGATCACCGATAAAACGCACCCACGAGCCGCATACGTCAGCGCCGGTTTCGATGAGGCGAGCAATTTGTTTATCCAACCGATCTGGCGTGCAAACATCATCGGCGTCGATCCGCGCCAACCATTCACCGCGTGCAACCGTAATCGCCTCGTTCAATGTTGCAATCAATCCACGATTTTCGCGGCTGATAACGATAAATCGAGGATCTTTCTGTGCATGCTGCTGCAATATGGCGTGCGTTCTATCGGTCGAACCGTCATCAATCGCGATACATTCAAAGTCTTTAAACGTTTGCGCGCTAATCGCGTCCAGCGTTGCTTGCAAAAATGCGGCACTGTTATAACAAGGCAATAAAAAGGACACTATTGGCGTGTTCATTTCCAACTCGCTTTAAGCTTCGTGGCGCGCCAAGCAAAAGCACACACGATAAATAATTCAATTGCAGTGACCACTTGTCCGGCATGCATTGCTTTGCGCTCTGGATCAATCCATGGCAGTACGCCCGACAGAACCAGTGTCAAAACACTCACATGCAATATCCCCGCACTAATCAATACTCGGCTGAAATAACGCTCTTGTCCGAATGGAATCAACGATTGCGTGCCAAATACATTCGCCAGCGCGCCAAATAACACCACGGGTGCCAACCAAAAGAGCACCTCGCTTGCGCCGACCATGCCTTGACCGAACATCAATGGTGCAATCCACGGTGCGCCGAGCATCAAGATCAAGGTCAAAATCAGCCCACCCGCACCTTGCAGATAAAACGCTTTTTGAATTAATGCATAAGCGGCTTTTTTATCGGTGGCGGCCAGTTGTGAAATACGTGGGTAGGTTGCTTGTACCAAGGGGCCGAGCAAACCTTGCACGGGATACACTAGTTTCATCACTGCAGCAAAAAAGCCGACTTGCGCCATTGGTGCGTAAAAGCCCAGAATCACGGCAGTTGACGTGATATAGAGATTGGTCGCCAAGGCCGAGAGAAAAAATGGCCAACCCGCGCGTAAAGAAATGCGGATTTCAGACCAATCGGGCTTCACCCACGCTGGGCGCGGCAAGCCCCAGCCGCTACACCACCACAAAGCCCCAGCCAAAATTTGCGGCGCAGCCTGCAAGAACACCGCCAATGCCACATCATCGGGGCTATTCACGCAATACAGCAAGAACCCCAACATCGCTGCGCGCGAAACGACCATCAAAAAAGATGCGATGCGAAACTCTTCAAAACCTTGGAAATACCAAATCGGGAAGAATACTGAGCTAACGATATACAGCAGCGAACACAAATAAATGGGGGCAATCGCGCGCCAATCGGGGATCGAAAACGTCAGAGCGGTCAGCGCGGCACATGAAATCAACATCAGAATCGTTTTGGCGACATTCACCCGCCAGAAAATCCGCGCCACTGCCGCTTTGTCATCGCGAACCACGGCAATTTCACGCGTGGCCGATAAGTTAAAACCAAAATCGGTAAACAATACACCGTAAGTGATCGCGGCAAACGCAACGCTGAGCTGACCATATGCGGTCGGCTCTAACATCCGCGTTAAAAACGGGGTTGTCGCTAAGGACAATGCGTAATTGAGGCCTTGCACCAAATACAGTGCATAAATATTAGAACGCAAACGCGCATCAAACACACACTTCCCCTAAGCCACTCAGGCCGATAATCTCGCCATTTTACGCATCCCATAAAAAAACGCTGTAACACAGTGTTGTGTACAGCGTTTTTGGCTTCAATTATGCCGCCATTAAAACAGCGTCATATCATCACCAGCATGACTTAATTTGAAATACGCCGTATCGCTACGCAAGGCATCGGCCACTTGATTGATATTCGCACTGGCATCAGACACCAATTTAGCCGATGTGGCATTACTTGCACTCGACAAAGCCACTTGCTCAACTGCGCGGGCAATGTCATCCGTATTTTTACTAATTTCATCCAGCGCATCGTGAATTTGCGCCATATCTTTACTTGCATCAATCGAAGAAGATAACACTTGCGCCATTTCATTTTGAGCCGTTGCAATCAAACTGACCCCCGATCCCACGCGCGTCACACTGTGTTCAATCGCTTGCACAATCTCATTGGTCATTTGCCCCACGCCTTCGATCATGTCGCCAATCGATTTGGCTGAACCCGTGGTGCGATCGGCTAATTTGCGTACTTCGTCGGCTACCACAGCAAAACCACGCCCAGCCTCACCGGCTCTCGCGGCCTCAATCGCCGCATTGAGCGCCAGTAAATTGGTTTGATTGGCGACTTCACGAATCGTCGTGACGATGGAGTTAATCTCAGCCATTTGCAGATGTAATTGCTCAATTCGCTCGGCCGATAAACCCACGCTTTGCTCAACACTCACAATTTCATCCGTGACTTCTTGCAAAACGCGCGTCGTTCGCATCGCCGCTTCACCGGTGGCCGCAACTTGGCCAAAAGCACCAGTAGCTTGTACCGCCATATTGGCCATCGTGACCGAAAGCTCTTCGATATTGGCAGAGATCCGCTGCGAGCTTGCACTTTGTTCGTCGCTTGAAGATGCCAAACTCCTCGCTTGGTCCGTTAATTGAGTGGCTCCCGCTGACAACAGCATACTTTGGCCGTTTAAGCCTGAAATCACATCGGTCCAGCGACCACGCATCCTAGCCAACGAAGCCAACAAACTGGTTTTATCGCCATCTTTGACCTGTACGATGTAAGTTAAATCACCATTTTCTAGGTGATGTGCGGCTTCATTTCCCAAGGACGGTTCTCCGCCCAAGATGTTCATAATGTTTCTATAAATCAATAAGCCCCCCACTAGCGCGACCACCACCAACACCAAGGCCAAACTCAAACTAACCCACGCAATAGCATTGGTTTTAGCAGCGACCTCCATCGCGGTCTGCTTTTGCAAGGCATTCACTTGCACTTGTAACTGCGCCACCAATGCTTGGGCAGACTCAGACTGCGCATCAAAGCCATCTTTAGGCGCTTTCATGATTTGATTACCCGCCTCACGGCTTTCGCCGTAGGCCGCGACCATTTTTTCTCCCGTAATGTGGAGCTGGAGCACTTGCTGGCTCAGTGACTGAGCCACGCCCATCATCTCTGGCGCCAATTGGCTCAATTCAGTAATATTTTTTTGGGCATCTTGCTCTGCTTTTTTAGCATCGGCGATGCCATCAAGGGCTTGAGTGGCGGCAGAATCGGTCATGAACTGCTGAATTTGAACTATATCGTATTTCAATACCGCGACGTTTCGCACCAAATGATCCGTTACGCCGTGCTCATAATCGCTTAATTCTTCTAGTTTATTCAGCAGCGCATACAAAACAATGGCCTGAAAAAGGGCAACTGCAATTAAGGTCGCCACAAATGCCAGCAGCAGAGGCTTAATGTTTTTCATCGTAATTTCCAATTTTTATCGCCATGCTAAACCAATCATCAATGACTTCATTCAAGCACTAAAGCACGCATATAGAAACGTATATTCATTTCACTGCGCCTCTTGCCATGTCTCACCTGGTTTTACGCCTGCCGGTGGCATGGCGCGCTGACCATTCACCCAGCGCACTTTGCCACGCGGCGTTTGCAACTCGCCATCAAAGCGTCGACTTTGTGGCGACGTCTGTTCGACTTCAGCTGTCGTTACTATAGTTGCTACGCCGTCTCGGCGCTCTTGTTCGGTATAAAACAAGCGTCCCCATTCGCTAGCTTGCACTGGCATCGCGATAATGCAGCACACAATTAATCTGAATATCATGGTGCAACCTCGACCTTTATGGGCGCAATAGTCAGCCAAACATAATCACAACTCACCGCAATTCCCGCCTTTTCGGCGCGCTGCAGTTGGCACGACGCGGGGACTGCATAACCCGGCCTGCTACTCAACCACTGCGTCAGCTCAGAAAATATCAACTCATTAGCGGCCAGAAAATCCAGTTTCATTTCACTGGCATACACTTGGAAATTATTAATCGGAGACGACTGCTCCAACACTTTCTGCGGCGAGAACTGATACTTTAGCTGTAACGTAGGATGGTTGTTCGCTTGTGCCGTCAAGTCCTCAATCCAATCTAAGCGACGCTCTTGCCCGTAAATACTGCGCCGTTGCAGCAAATTAAAATCGGCTTGATGTTGCTGCACACTATCCCAAGCGACCTGCGCCGCATCGGCGCTGGCTCGGATTTGCTGCAGTTGCTGTTGTGACGTGGCTTGCTCTTGCTGACTAAGATACAAATAGAGTTGCGTTCCCAATAACAAGACGCCCGCCACGAGCATGGCGCCACCCAGCCAAACAATAGAATGGCGAATCAAGAGCCAATCTTGTCTTGAGTAGCTTGAGAGCTTCATTGTTTATCCCCTTGGTCCATCGCCGCCGCAGCCAAGGTGACTTGCACGATAAAATCGATCCGCATTTTTGGATCCCCCTCAGGGGCTTGAGCATTAACCGCTGATTCGGGGCGAATATCAAGCGGATGCTTTTTGACCAGCACAGTGGCATTGGGTAATTGGCGTAACTGTTCAGCTAATCGATTCACATCCGACAAGGCTTGGCGATAAGCATCAGGATTAATCACCTGTCCCGAAATCGTCCATTGTTGAGCACCACGCGGCAGTTCGGTACTTGCCTGCGGCCCTTCTGGTACAGCAGGCTTCATCCCGCCCGCTTGCCATTCAAATTTTTTTAGGGTCAAGCGGGGGAAATCTGCAAATACATGACTGAACTGTTTTGCTGCGGTTTCGGCGCTCGGCCATAGCCGCAAATCACGTCGATACAACTCGACTGCCGCTTGAATTTGCGCTGGGTTCTCTGCGTTGGCGAGTTTGAGTTTTTGATTCAGTTCACGCAGACGACTTTGCTCACGTTGGACTTGGCTGTTGGCGAGTTTTAATTGCTGCTGAATTTCATCGCCTTGCCACATCCCGATACCAGACAGTATCAGCCCCAAGCCCATTACAGAAGCAGCCGCCCATTGCATACCTTTAGCAATTTGATATAAACGGCCATAGTGCAACATTTCAGGCTGGGCGTAATGATTAGCCAGTTTGACATTCAATAAAGTCGCCACCAACACATCGGGCCAGGTTGAGCAGCCTGCAGGCAGTTTGAGTTTTTGGATGAGCATGGGCAGCCCCGATTGCACCGCCAATTGCAATTGCGCCGCATCATCATTCAACTCCTGCGCTACAAAAGGCAATTGCTCAGCAATACTGGCATCAAACAGCGCCAAAACTTGTAATTGCTCATCACGCCCCATCAGCCGCAAAGTACTTAAATATTGCCGTGCACGGCGGATTTCTCCAGCGATCAACAAACCTTGCTCGGCGATGCTTTGCTTGGCATCAAACGCACCCAAGCGAGAAAACTGCAATCCAGCAGGCGTGAAATAACTTTGCCGCAAGGTGCCGGCGCAAGAGCAGGACATCAACAATAAATGCGGCGTATCCAATTTAAGTTTGTGAATGATTTCTTGCGTTAATAAGGCGACCGAATAAATCCCTTGCAAGGCACAACGTGCGGTTAGCAGCGCATCAACAATGCGATCAAGGAGGTCACGACTAATAATCGCCGAGAGTTGCAATTGATCTTGTTGCCCACGCTTGCCACGGGTTTGCACCACGGCGCGGCGATACGGGGTGGCACGAAATAATTGATCGAGTTTGCGCCTGAGTAACTGCGCTTGATCGCTACGGGATAAATGCGGTACCACATCGCGCTGAAAATCTTCTTCGACTAAATCCGTCAGGATAAAGTACTTGGCCGTGTGATGGCGCTGCACAAACTCAAGCAGATCGGCATTGCCTTCGGCATCATGTGTGAAATACATTAACGGCGTCGCACCGTGCGCCGACCAAGTCATTGCAGCCAAATGCGTATGCGTTAAGAGCAGGACAATGTTCTTCATCCAAAAATTCTCAATCTGATGCCTTTATCGGAGTTTACTAATCGTATCGAAAATCGGCCCCAAGACCGAAGACATAATCCACGCCAAAATAAGCCCTAAAACGACGGTCATCGTCGGTTCAACCAAAGCCTGCACCCGTTCAATCGCCTCTTTGATGTCGCGATCATAAAAATACGAGACATTCAACAGCGCGAGATCGAGTTGACCAGTATTTTCACCCACCCGCAGCATCCGCAGCACCAGCGGCGGAAACATGCCGACGCGCTCAAAGCTCGCACTCACGCCCTGACCTTCGCGAATCTGCGCCTCCACCCGTTGCAGCGCATCGGCAATCACCGTGTTATTGACGATGCCTTGTGTAATCCGAATGCAATCCAAAATAGGAATCCCCGCGCCATAGAGCAGGGCAAAGAAATTGGCAAAACGCGCCAGAATAATCTTGTGCAAGATGCTGCCCACTTGGGGAACGCGTAGTTTCCAACCATCCACTTTGAAACGAAACGCGGGATCGGTTTTGACTCGCCAACGGATAAAGACAAACACCGTTGGCGGGGTCAGAACAATCAACCACCAAAAATGAACAAAAAAATCGGAGATCCACAGCAAAATCCGCGTATTGAGTGGTATTTCTTGTTTCATCGATTTAATAAAATCGACCAGTTGCGGCACCAAATACACCATCAAAAAACACACCACGCAAAACACCAATACCCCAACAAAAGCCGGATACATCACGACTTTTTTGGCTTGGGCGATCAACTCATCCTGCCATTTAATCGATTCGGTTAGATTTTTGAGCACTTCCGCCAATTCACCACTGGCCTCACCGGCTCGAATCAGATTCACAAACACCACATCAAACACTTTGGGATGCGCCGCCAGCGCTTGCGACAGCAAACTACCGCCTTCGATATCCTCAATCACATTGGCAATGACTTCGCGAAAAACGGGATGATCAATGCTATCGCGCAGATCACCCAGCCCTTCAAGCAGCGGTACACCAGCGCGGGTCAGTTGCTCCAGATGAAATGTAAATGTGATCAACTCGCGGCGACTGATTTTTCGGCGGCCAAATAGGTCTGAATTACTCCCTTTCGCATGAATCAGCGTCATGCCCAGCCGACCCAGTCGCAGCTCTAAATCGGCCATATTTGCGGCTTCAATTTGCCCTTGCTGAACTTTACCCTGAGCATCAGCCGCTCGATAAATGAAACGCATTAGCCCACCCGATCCGTTAAATCGACCACGCGGGCGATTTCATCAATGGTGGTGCGCCCTTCTAATACACGGCGACACGCATCAACGGCGAGTGGCTTAAATCCTTTCTCTAAAGCATGTTGGCGAATTTCCCGCATCGTCGCGCGGCGCGCAATTAATTCATCCAAATCAGCATCCAACTTCAAAATCTCGATCACCGTCATCCGGCCACGGTAACCTTGATGCTCACATTTTGGGCAACCTACGGCACGATAAATCTTAATATCTGAACGGGTATCGACTTGCAGAATACGTTTTTCAAAGTCGTCAGGGCTATACTCCTCTCGACAAAACGTACACACCGTCCGCACCAAACGTTGCGCAATAATGCCGATCATATTGCCGGACAAAATATCCGGCAGTACGCCAATATCGAGTAAGCGCGGTAAAGCGCCAATGGCTGAGTTGGTATGCAAAGTGGAATAGACTTGATGCCCGGTCATCGCGGCGCGAAATGCCATTTCGGCAGTGTCTTTATCGCGAATCTCACCGATCAAAATGACGTCTGGATCTTGCCGCATCATCGAGCGAATCCCGTTGGCAAAATCCATTTTGGACACTTCACTGACCGACGTTTGCCGAATTTGCGGAATCGGATACTCGACAGGATCCTCCAAAGTCATGATGTTCACAGCCACTGAATTGATGTGATTCAAGATGGAGTACAACGTGGTCGTTTTACCGGAACCGGTTGGCCCCGTGACCAGAATAATGCCCTCTGGCCTTGCAATCATTAAGCGCAGCGCATCAAGATTTTCATCGGTCAAACCCAATTGTTCGAGCGGCACCAAGCCTTTTTGTCGATCCAAAATCCGTAAAACGATATTTTCGCCCCACGTCGTCGGCTGCGCCGACACCCGAAAATCCAAAGGTCGGCCAGATAAAGTCAACGAAATCCGCCCATCTTGCGGTGCGCGGGTTTCGGCGATATTCATCGTCGCCAACACTTTCAGCCGCACCACCATCGCCGGCCAATAGGTTTTATGCAGCGCACGAATCTGCCGCAATACGCCATCAATCCGGTAGCGAATCCGCACAAAGGATTGCTCTGGCTCAAAGTGAATATCCGACGCGCCGCGCGTCACCGCGTCGGCAAGCAGTGCATCAATTAAACGCACCACCGGCTGGCTGTACTCTGCCTCGGCATTGGCAAGGCTGCCGTAGTCAATTTCACCGGTTTCAATTTCACGCAAAATGCCGTCAATCGACAGCTCAAACCCATAGTACTGATCAATCGCCCGAACAATATCCGATTCAGCCGCCAGCAGTGTTTCAATTTCAAACTGATCTTTGGTTTGCAAGCGCAGTTGATCGAGCGCCACCAAATTATTGGGATTGGCCATCGCCACCGTGAGTCGCTTGGTCGCGAGATTCAAACCAATCGGCAGCACCAGCAGGCGCTTGGCCATTTCTTTGGGCACCAAGCGAATGGTTTGCACATCGGCAATCACACGGCTCAGATCAACACTTTCTTGCCCGAGATTTTCCGACAGCGCTTCGCGCAATACATTTTCTGAGGCAAATCCCAGCGACACCATCAATTTACCGAGTGGCGTACCGGAACGACGTTGCTCTAATAAAGCAATTCGCAATTGATCGTCGGTAATTATTCCTTTGCTAACCAGTAGCTCGCCCAAAGGCAATTTATTGCGTGGTGCGCTCATGGGGCGAGACCTGATGTAGCATCCAATTCAGCAAGCCGTTGCTCGACCTTATTGCGGTCAAAATGAATGGATTCTTTGGTCTGTAGTGCTTTGCGGTAATACGTTTTTGCCAAAGCGGTTTGCTTTAAATGGTCCAAACTCACCGCGAGATTTAAGGCCGCATCCGCACTATTGGGATTGGCAGAATACGCCAAAAAGAACTGCTCTTGCGCTTGGCTCCAACGTTGCTGAGCTGCAAAATATTGGCCCAGCGCCATTGGGTCTGACTTGCCACTTTGTTCAAGCTGCACCGCTTCGTGCTCTGGCATTTGAGCGGAGTTCAACAACAGCACAGCGGCCTTGGCAGCCTCATCTTGAGGATTTTCGCGCAGTACGCGTTGATACATAGCGGCTGCAGCCGCATGATCACCGCGCTGCTGCGCAATCGCCGCCAAGCCCAATAATGCGTCGCGCTGCCGTGGGTCGGCTTGCAGCGCTTTTCGATAAAATAATTCAGCCCGTTCAAAATCCCCATTCTGATACAACTGCCACCCCAATAAGACGGGTTCAGGCGTAGTCGATTGAGGCGGCTGCCGCACAAACTTGAGAGGCGGGTTCAAATCACGGCTATCTAAAATTGCCTTTGCCGCTGAACTGGGTTTGCTTACGACTTTATCTGCTGTCTTAGCCATCACTTGAGGGGGCGGTTTATCAGTTTCAGTTGCGGTCGTATTTGCAGCGGTATTTACATCCAAGCCTTCACTAACAATGGCCTCAGCAACATACCTTGACTCATCAACAACAGGACTGACCACCGCCGCAATCGGCTCTCGCACTTCAATTTTAGGAATCGGCTGGGTCAGCTGTCGATACTGCCAAGCAAACCAAGCCACCATTCCTGCCAACAATAGACCCGCCCCAAGTAACAACCATGGCAATAATCCACGCGTTGACCCTTTTTTTGATTTAGCAAACAAGCTTTTTGCAAGTGCTTGTGGTTGAGCCGGCGCACTCGTGGGCGCAGCGGCAGTCGGCGGAGTTGCCACATCAGAAACCACGTCCGCAATCGATTTTTCCACGCTAACAACGGTCGGTATTTCGGGGGCTGTCTCTAGCGCAACAATTTCAGCAACGACAAGGGGTTCAACTTCGCTAGCTTGAGGCGTGATTTCAGTTAAATTGCGGATATCCGCTGGAAATTGAGCCTCCGTCTCGATCACCGTGGCCAGTTCTGGCATCACATCGGCTGGCGCATCGCCGTCGGCGACGGCAACTTCAAGCGGTACAAAGTCCCAATCACTCGCCTCGGTCACCGCTATCGTTGCAGTCTCTACTGCACTGAGCGGCGCTTCGGTGAATGCTTCAGGCTTTAGCTCATCATCAACCAAATCTAACGCGGGGAACGCCACTCCCGCAGGTGTTGCGTCTTCTGGCGGGCCCGACGTTAACGCTGCGCGTCGACGTTTATCTTCCTCCGCTTTTTTTAAAGCTTGTATTAACAAACTCATTGCCGCGCTCCAGTCGAGCTAGGCATTGGAATTAGGCCGCTTTGGAACGCAGATAAGTCTTTATCTTGTACTGGATTAAAAAAATCATCGCTTGGTAAATACGATTTTAAGCCTCCTAAGCGATCGTCTTGCCCATTTTCCTTGACGACCATCGGACGCAAGAAAACCACCAGCTCAATCTTTCTGACTTTGTCATCGCGATAACTAAATGCATCACCTAACCATGGAATTCGAGACAAGCCCGGTACGCCTTGGCGTTGATTGCTTTGCTTATCCTGAATTAGCCCACCCAAAACAGCCACCTGCCCACTGGCGATTTTTAGCGTGGAATCAAACTCCCTGACTTGTAACTCGGGCACCAAGCTTTTTAAATTAGTATTGGTTTGAGCGGCAATAATCGCCACAGCAGGGTCTTCTACGTAGCCACTGACATTGGTAATCGTCGGACGAATGCTCATTGAGATCATTCCCGAAGCCGATATTTGCGGTGTCACTTGCATCACCAAACCCACAGGCACGGTGCGCAACACACTTTCATAAGTCGGCGGTGTAATAACCCCATTGGTATCTGAGGTCGATTGCGTCACATTCATCGTGAAGTAAACCAGCTCTTCCACCACCTTCATGACTGCAGGTTGGTTATTCAGTGCAGTGATCTTTGGGCTGGATAAAACACGTGTTTTGCCAAATTGCTCCAGCATTTTCACGGTGGCGTTAAAGTTGGTGCTCTTATATGAAATCAAGCTTAATGGGGCTGTGGATAGATTGGCACCGATTAAATCCTGCCCAAAACTCCACCCCGCGCCATCGGCGATCTTCGTCCAATCCACGCCAGCTTGATATTGATCGCTCAAAACGACCTCAACAATCGTGGCTTCAATCAGTACTTGCCGTTGCGCAGAAGATTGAATCGACGCCAAAAATTCTGCGACTTTGCTATGCGCTTTGCTGCTAGCTCGAATGGTAATCGTCCCTGTTTCAGGATTGAGCACCACAAAATTAGCTTCAACGGGTTTGGTTTCAACGACAGGTCTCATTTGCAAGGCTGCCGTTTCAGCT
The DNA here is from genome assembly GCA_963511125.1 of uncultured Deefgea sp. Classification (GTDB taxonomy): domain Bacteria; phylum Pseudomonadota; class Gammaproteobacteria; order Burkholderiales; family Chitinibacteraceae; genus Deefgea. The sequence continues at coordinate 13,823 of CAUPHX010000009.1, forward strand.
TGCATTTTTTCTGTCTGGGCGAGGGTTTTATCTAACTTTGCGGCTTTATCAACGGCAGACAAAGCCGCTGAGGCATCGCCAGTCTGAGAGACAATTTTTTGAGCCGCTTGTTGAGCAAGTTGTGCATTTTTTGTGGTATTTAACGCCGTATTTGCAGTACTTGTTTCGGCTTTAATATCCAAAATTTCTTTTAAGTTCGACTCTAATCTTTTCCAAAATTGATTTTGTGACTCACTGTCTATTGACGAAAAAGAAGTGCTGCCATTCGTCCCCGAACCGCCCGAATCTTCGGAAACCGATTTGACTGAATTGAGGATATTTAACGTCGATTTCATATTGCGCGACAAGTTAAAATAATCGATGTGATAAATCTTCATCGTTGGCGAGTCAGGCGTGATAATGAGTACGCCATTTTCCATCGTCCAGCGCAAATCAACTTGCCTGGCGATGCGATCCAAAATCTGTGGCAGGGTTTGATTGATCGCATTCAAGGTAACAACACCGGTCACGCCAGGATTTACGTCGACATTAATTCGGGCATCACGAGCGAGCGCAAACAATAAATCGTGCACATCTAGCTGGCTCACCACCACGCTATACGTTTCTAATTTAGGGGAAGCCATCGGTTTGGCGAGTGTCGGAATAGGTCGAGCCAAGGGCGGAATCGCTACTGCAGTCGCTTCATTTTTTGGCGGCGCAGTAATATGAGCATCAGATAAAGGGGTCAGGCCGCTTGACGTGCTGCATCCGGTCATCGTCCAAACTACAATCCCAATCCCAAGTGCTAGTTTTTTCATTATCTTTTTTCAAATGGATAAGCTCACTTCAACTTAGCACAGCAAAAAAAAAATCCGCTCTTATCGCTTGGTTTGTAAATTTTAGTCGCGCGACAACAACATCTCACTGCGTAATACCCCGATGGTTTGCACTTGTGTTCCACGTAGCTTTTTTTCTTGCTGTAAGCGGTTTTTTGCTGATTGGGCGCGCTGCCGATCTGGATATAAGCCAGCCAAGACGCCCCACGCAGCGGTGCCTTTGATCTTGGTGGGGTACACAATGCCCCGACCTGGCCCCAGTAATTGGTCGATGTCTTTGACTAACTGAGTCAATTGTTCACTATTGGTGGTGGGGATTTTTGAAACTTGAACCGTAATACTACTGGCCTCTGCGGCTTTTAATTTTTGTCTGGACTGCAAAATCAACTCACTCAGACCTGCTTCAGTCACCACCGGGGTCGCACTTAAAACCGAACTCGCCTGTAATTCGGCTAGTTTTTCAGAGCGAGCGACCTCAGCGATATTTTTGGTCGTGCTTCGAGCCAAAAAATGCCAGCCACTAAAAACAATCGCAAAAAAAACCACCATTAACAAGGCTAAAAAATACTTTTTCCTTGACGATTGAGCCAAATAATCACACTCCAGCGCCGCAAGCTTTGAGTGCTTTAAGGTCACTTGCACTGAGTTTTCAGCAAATGCCGCCAGCATGGCTTTATCAGCCAATAAATTCACTCGTCGACTCAAGCCTTTTGCCACTTCTGCGATGTGCTTCACTGCCGCCGGTGTAAAAATGGCGTTGCCATGATGTCCAGCAGCAAACAATCTACAGGCTAAATAATCGCCCACCTCAGTCGTATTCAACAAGGGTACATCTAAGCTATAACTCACCCGCTCACGCAGCGCGCGTAATTCATTTTGCTGCAGTATTTCGTCCAACTCCAACTGCCCAAATAACACAATCTGCAGTAATTTTTGATACCCAGAATCTAGGTTGGATAAAAGTCGAATTAGCTCTAGTGTGCCAAGCGGCATGGCGTGCGCTTCATCAACCAGCAGCACGACTTGCCGCCCTGCTGCGTATTTCGCGATCAACGTCTCTTCGATTAAACGGATTTTTTGCGAATCGCGATCCGAATGAAATTGAATTTTTAGCTCAGCGGCCACGGTCAGCAGTAATTCATCTTCACTTAATGCAGGATTGGGTAAGAAAATTGCGTCAACGTGCGGTGGCAAACGCTCCAAAAGCATGCGGCACAACATCGTTTTACCCGCCCCAACTTCACCGGTGACCTTAATAAGCCCTTCGCCTGAGGTAATCGCATACAGCAGTGCATCGAGCAATGCACCTCGACCTGCGCCACTGAAGAAATAGTCAGGGTGAGCGGTCAAACGAAACGGCGGGTTTTTTAAACCAAAAAAAGCAAGGTACAAAATCGTCATCCTTGTTTTGTGTAAAGCGCAAGCAGTTCAAATGTAAATAGGCATTGATTCTCAAAATCATAATATCTTTCAAAAACAAAAAGCGTAAGCAACATTAGTGAAAGCTTTTACTTTGACAGCCATTGCAGATGGTATATGTACAAACATCATATTCAATAAAAGCTACAAACCAATACATTGATATTTTTACGTTTAAAAATGACAACACTTGCCATTTAGTCGATGGATTTTGGCTCGATTAGCCATCATTTATATCTAAAGCAGTGCCAAATTCAGCTTTTATTAAGCTTAGACCCGCTATGCTGCACAGCAACATCTGGTATAAGACTAGCTTATCGTGGCAGAACGCTCTAAAATTCGCCCTCATCCACTGACCCACAACCCATGAAACTGCTTGAATTTCAAAATGTGAGCTTTGCCTACGGCGATAACGTCATTTTGCGTGATGTGTCTTTGTCGATTGCGCGCGGGCAAGTCGTCGCCATCATGGGCGGCTCTGGCTCAGGGAAAACCACGCTACTCAAACTGATCGGCGGACAAATTCAAGCACAGCAAGGTGCGGTGTTGCTGGAAGGTGAAAACGTCGGTTCACTCAATGAAAGCGCGCTGTATCAGATGCGCCGCAAGCTGGGCATGTTGTTTCAGTTTGGTGCTTTATTTACCGATTTATCGGTGTTTGATAATGTCGCTTTTCCGCTGCGCGAGCGCACCCAATTGCCCGAATCCATGATTCGTGATTTGGTACTAATGAAACTGGAAGCGGTCGGTTTACGCGGTGCGGCCCAACAAATGCCGCATGAATTATCGGGAGGAATGGCGCGCCGAGTTGCCTTGGCCCGTGCGATTGCACTCGATCCAGCGCTGATGCTCTACGACGAACCATTCACAGGACTCGACCCGATTTCTCTCGCGACGGTGGGTAAATTGATTCGTGAACTGAACGATGCGCTCGGTACTGCCTCAATTATCGTCACCCATGATGTGGCTGAATCGCTGGCGATTGTTGATTACATTTATTTTCTGGCCGATGGCGTGATTGTGGCCCAAGGCACGCCAGACGAGGTCCGAGCCTCACAGCATCCTTATGTTCAACAGTTTATTAATGCGCGTACCGATGGCCCTTTGCCGTTTCATAAACCCGCAATGCCTTATGCAACACAATTGGGGCTATAAATGCGCGCAATACATTTAGCAATCTTACTGCGAGTTTCCTTCGAACAAAATCCACCTACGATTGAGCTGCATGATGCTGTTTAATTTTTTCAGCCGCCTCGGCGCGCCACTGACCAATACGCTCATTAAGCTCGGTTTCGCTTGTCGTTTCTTGCTGGCCATCTTGCGCCACTCCGGAACCAGCCTACTCCGTCCACACCTAACCTTGCGCGAGATTTGGTTTGCCGGTGTCTTATCCGTGTTGATTATCTCGGTTTCAGGCCTATTCGTCGGCATGGTGCTGGCCTTGCAAGGCTACGACACGCTGCAACGCTTTGGCGCCTCTAGCTCGCTGGGGATTTTAGTCGCACTATCCTTGGTGCGTGAACTCGGCCCTGTGGTCGCGGCGCTGCTGTTTGCCAGCCGCGCGGGTAGCGCAATCACCGCAGAAATCGGACTCATGAAAGTCACCGAGCAACTGTCGGCAATGGAAATGATGGCGGTCAATCCCATCGCTCGTGTCGTTGCTCCGCGGTTTTGGGGTGGCGTCATTTCGATGCCACTGCTGGCGGCGATTTTTAGTGCGATGGGGATTTTGGGGGGGTATTTAGTCGGCGTGAAGCTACTCGGGCTGGATGACGGTAGTTTCTGGTCGCAAATGCAAGGTGCCGTCGATTTTCGCCTTGATGTGATGAACGGTATTATTAAAAGCGTCTTTTTTGGCTTTGCCATCTCGCTGATTGCCGTCTTTGAAGGCTTTGACGCACCGCCCACCGCCGAAGGTATTTCCCGCGCGACCACGCGCACGGTTGTGACGAGCTCTTTAGTGATTTTGGCTCTGGATTTTATATTGACCGCGTTTATGTTTCGAGGGGTTTAAATAGTGAAACGAGGAATGATTGATTTTTGGGTTGGATTATTTGCGGCAGCAGGGAGCGCGGCGTTATTGTTTTTAGCCTTGCAAGTGAGTAGCTCAAGCTCACTGCCCGCCACCTCAAGCTATACGCTTGTCGCCAATTTTGAAAATATTGGCGGCCTAAAACCCCGCGCGCCAATCAAAAGCGCAGGCGTTGTGGTTGGCCGAGTAACCCATATCACCTTGGATGCGGAGCGCTATGTCGCACGCGTCGAGATGGCGCTCGATAGCCGCTATCATTTTAGCCGTGACAGCTCGGCGGAAATCCTCACCTCAGGCCTGCTGGGTGAGCAATATATTGGCTTGACTCCGGGCGCCGAAGAAAAAAATCTTGCTGCGGGTGATACGTTTAAAGTCACCTCATCAGCGATTGTTTTAGAACAACTCATCAGTCGGTTTTTATTTAGCCAAGCCGACAAAACCAATGATTCGGAGAAGTAGTCTATGTTACAAAAATTTCGCCAGCTGTTACTCATTTGCACCTTGAGCCTTGTTGCAGGATCTAGTTTTGCCAATACCGAGACACCAGAGCTAATCATTCGCAGCGCGAGCAAGGACGTGCTGGAGATCATCAAAAAAAATGAAAAAGATGTGGCAAAAACACGCGAGTTAGTTGATCAACGCCTGTCTCCACTCGCTGATTACCAACGCATGACCTCATTAGCAGTCGGTCGTTACTGGAAAAGCGCGACCCCCGCTCAGCAAGAGGCATTGACCCGTGAATTTCGAACGATGATGGTTCGTACTTATTTGTCTGCATTGACCCTGTATAAAAACGCGCAAATCAACATCAAAGGCACACGCGCCGGCAATGATGCTGAAGAGCAAACGGTTCGCACCGAAGTGACTCTACCTAACCAAAAACCGATTCCACTTGATTTTAGTTTTGAGAAAATCGGTAGCTCTTGGAAAGTCTTTGACATCACCGTTGAAGGCATTAGCTTTATCAATAATCACCGCAACCAGTTCGGCGCCGAAATCCGCAAAGATGGTATTGATGGTTTGATCAAAAGCATGATGGAAAAAAATAATACCTCTCGCCAAAGCAAGTAAGAACGGGTGCAAATTTAGAGGGTGTAGGATATTTTGTGTAAACGGTCACCATGCTGGAAACTACTGGCATACAAGGAATGATGATGACCGCACTAAAACCGATACCTAACGACTTAATTGATAGCTTACTGGCCAATTACCAAAAGCCAGAAGACA
>CAUPHX010000010.1:0-18718 GCA_963511125.1 uncultured Deefgea sp.
CGGTGAACTGAGTGAGGCGGAGTTGACTAAACTCGTTAACGAAGCCACTTAATCGATGTAAATGTATATGGCTGTAGCTTATGTTAATAAATAGCTACAGCCATATACATCAAAATTAATAGAATTTATCCGCGTATTCCTGCTGCTATCGTCGCCACAATTCGTGGCAAATCTGAATTCTCTATCTGCCAATGCGTGACTAGCCGCATCCAGCCGTGTTCGGGTGGATTGGCTTTGATGCCTGCTTGTTGCAGTGTTTGCATCAGCAAATCGACGTCAATCTCGCGGGTAAAGCGCAGCCAAACCATATTGATCTGCACTGCGGATAAATCAATTTCAATCCCGGCTATGCTCGCCAATTGTTGGGCGAGTGCTTGTGCGTTTTTGTGATCGTCAATCAAGCGCTTTGGCATCTCATTGAGTGCAATCAATCCCGGGGCCGCCAGTACGCCGACTTGCCGCATCGCGCCGCCGAGCAGCTTGCGTTTTTTGCGCGCTTTGGCGATAAACGCCGCACTGCCAACCAGCATCGAGCCAATTGGCGCTGCGAGTCCCTTGCTCAGGCAAAACATCGCCGTGTCGCAATACTGCGTTATTTCTCGAACATCTACCTTCAAATGTGTCGCCGCATTAAACAGACGCGCGCCATCTAAATGGACCGGTACGTTTTCGGTTTGCGCGACCTGCCAAATCGCTTTCATTGTCGCTAAATCAATCACGCGGCCATTCGAATGCGCGTTTTCCACGCAGATCAAACCTGTGCTTGGCTCGTGAATGTCGATGCCATGGCGAATTTTGCTACGGATTTTTTCCGCATCGAGTGTGCCAAGATGGCTTTCGATAGTACGCAGTTGTACGCCACTAATCACCGCCGCTGCGCCGACTTCGTACTTCACTATATGGCTGTCGTCACCAACGATGACTTCATCGCCCGCATTGCAGTGCGTGAAGATGGCCAGTTGATTGCCAAGAGTTCCTGATGGAACAAATAAGGCTGCGGCTTTACCGAGTTTTTCCGCAGCTTGTCGCTCAAGCTCAATCACCGTCGGGTCGTCGCTATAACAATCATCGCCCACGATGGCATTGGCCATGGCCATCCGCATTGCGGGTGTGGGCTGGGTAACGGTGTCGCTGCGTAGGTCGAGTAAACGCGTCATGAAAGCTTTCGATTTAAGAATTGAACAGCGCCTTAGTCTAAACTAAATCCATAATCTCAGCTTTGGGTGGTTGCCGTGAAAAATTGGCATCAAATGAGTTCCGCTGAAGTACTGGCGCACTGGCAGTCGCATGCTGAAGACGGCTTGACGCATGCCGTGGCGCAAACACGGCAACTTGAATTCGGCAAAAATCAATTGCCTGCAGCGGCAGTGGTGCCGCTGTGGCTGCGGATTTGGAATCAACTCTCACAGCCATTGGTATTGGTACTGATTTTGGCTGGCGCGGTCACGCTGTCCTTGGGTGAATGGATTGATGCCTCGGTGATTTTCGGAGTGGTTATCATCAATGCGGCAGTCGGCTTGATTCAAGAAGGGCGCGCCGAGCAAGCGCTGCTGGCTTTGGCCGAGCATCTAGGGCAAGACGTTCATACGGTGCGCAATGGGCAAGCGCTGCGTTTGGCGGTGGAGGAATTGGTGCCCGGTGATGTGGTGCATTTGGCCGCAGGCGACAAAGTCCCCGCTGATCTGCGTTTATTTCACGCCAATGAATTGGCAGCCCATGAGGCGATGCTCACGGGTGAGTCTCTGCCCGTCGATAAACACACTGAATCGATGGATGCCAGTACGCAATTGGCCGAGCGCGGAAATATGGTGTTCGGCGGCACGATGGTGCTGCGGGGGCATGCCAAAGGCGTTGTGGTTGCGACAGGCTTAAATACCGAAACCGGCAAAATTGCTGCGAGTTTGCTGCGTACCGATGCGATGATTACACCGCTGACGCGGCAAATCGCCCATTTTGCCAATCAACTGCTGTGGATCATTATTGCGCTGGCGGTGTTGACGTTTGCCGTGGGTTTGATGCGTGGTGAAAGCGCGTATGAAATGTTTATGGCGGCGGTGGCATTGGCAATCGGTGCGATTCCCGAAGGTTTGCCTGCAGCGGTGACGATCACGCTGGCGATTGGTGTGGCGCGAATGGCAAAGCAAGGCGCCATTATTCGGCATTTGCCAGCAGTCGAAACCTTGGGCGGCACGACGGTGATTTGCTCAGATAAAACCGGTACTTTGACTGAAAATCGCATGACAGTAACGGCGCTGTATGTAGAGCAAGACATAATCAATCTAACGTATAGTGATGTAGGCCTTGATCATAAAGAGCTAGCGGAAGATACATCAGTTAGAGCGATGATTGAGGCTGCCATATTGTGTAATGACGCCATGCTGCTGGCGGATGGCACAATGAGTGGCGACCCTACCGAAACCGCGCTGCTGGTGCTGGCGCAGCAATATGACCTCGATGTGGAACAAGTTCGCCAGCACGCACCAAGGATCGATGCCTTACCGTTTGCTGCAGAAAGAAAAAGCATGCAAACCTTGCATCAAGCGCACGATGGCATTGCTGCGCAGCATTACATCAAAGGTGCACCCGAAGTCATATTGCCGCTGTGCGCTTTGGGTGACGAAGTCGCCGCTAAAGTCAGCGAGATGGCGGCGCTTGGCTTGCGGGTATTGGCCTTTGCAGCGCAAGACAATACTGCGGCAAAACTCGATCCCGATTTGGATTTAACTACGCCTAATCCAAGCAGTCATTGGCGCTTTTTGGGCTTAATCGGCATGATCGACCCGCCGCGCCAAGCTGTGAAAGCAGCGATTGATCAATGCCAAGCCGCGGGGATTCGCATCAAAATGATTACCGGTGATCATCCAGTGACAGCGGCGGCGATTGCGGCGCAACTGGGTTTGATGCAAGCGGGTGATGCCGTTCTCACAGGGCAAGAGTTGGCCAAAAAAACGCCCGAGCAATTGCAAGACATTGTGCGTAAGGTCGCGGTGTTTGCGCGGGTTGCGCCTGAGCAAAAACTGGAACTGGTTCGTGCTTTGCAAGCCAATGGCGAAATCGTTGCGATGACGGGCGATGGCGTCAATGACGCGCCCGCACTCAAAGCCGCTGAGATTGGCATCGCGATGGGGCAGGGCGGTACAGAAGTCGCCAAAGAAGCTGCCGCGATGGTGCTGACCGATAACAATTTTGCCACCTTAGTCGCCGCGGTGCGGCAAGGGCGTGGCGTGTATGCCAATTTGCAAAAATTCATCACTTGGACATTGCCGACCAATATTGGTGAGGGTTGCGTCATTTTAGTGGCGATTTTAAGCGGCACACTGCTGCCGGTCACACCGCTACAAATCCTGTGGATCAATATGAGTACCGCGCTGCTGTTGGGCATGATGCTGGCGTTTGAACCGGTTGAGCCCACGGTAATGCAACAGCCACCGCGAAATCCGGCGGCACCTTTACTGGAAAAAACGTTGCTGATTCGGATGGTTTTCGTCGGGTTCTTATTTTTGATTTTAGTGTTTGGTTTATTTCATTGGGCACTGGCGCATCAAGTTCCTGCAATTGAAGCACGAACGATTGCGGTGAATGCTTTTGTCGTTGCGCAAATTTCTTATTTATTTACTTGTCGCTCTTTAACTGGCGGCTGCTGGACTTTAGGTTGGTGGAGTAATCCGTGGGTCTGGTTTGGCAGTGGCTCTATGATTGTGCTGCAAGGACTCTTTACCTATTGGTCACCGATGAATCACTTGTTTGCATCCAGCCCGTTTCCAGCGCAGTACTGGATTTGGATCATCGCGGGCGCGTTGCTGATTGCGGCTTTGGTGGAGCTAGAAAAAATGTTGACTACAGCCGCAGCCAGAAAATCGGTAAGATAAGCTAATTATTGTGATGAATGGCGGCATGTTGATGGATCAAAACGCTCAAAACCAAACTTGGCTGAATCGCAGTATGGCGGCCGTTTGGCATCCGTGTACGCAAATGAAACGTCACGAAACGCTGCCGTTGATTCCCATTGCACGTGGTGATGGCGTTTGGTTATACGACATGGATGGCCATCGTTATTTGGATGCGGTGTCGAGCTGGTGGGTGAATTTATTTGGTCATAACCAACCGAGCATCAAAGCGGCGATTACTGCGCAGATGGACCAGCTTGAGCACGTGATGCTGGCGGGATTTACGCATCAACCTGTCGTTGAGTTATCCGAGCAGCTGGCCCAATTAACCGGCTTAGGGCATGCGTTTTATGGCTCAGATGGTGCATCGGCAACGGAAATTGCCCTCAAAATGGCGGCGCATTATTGGCGCAACCTTGGTCAGCCTGAAAAAAATCGCTTCGTGTATTTGCAAGACAGTTACCACGGCGAAACGATGGGCGCGCTATCGGTGACTGACGTACCGATTTTCCGTACTGCGTATGCCCCGCTGGTGCGTGAGAATTTTGCGGTGCAAAGCCCAGATGCTCGCCAAGCAAAAGGTGAGCAAACCGCCGAAGATGTGGCTCTGTGGGCATTGCAAGATTTAGAACGCGTACTTGCTGCGCATCAGCACGAAATCGCTGCACTGATTGTTGAGCCACTGGTGCAAGGTGCAGCAGGTATGGCGATGTATGATCCGATTTATTTGGTTCAGGCGCGTATACTCTGTGATAAATATAATGTATTGCTGATTGCTGATGAAATCGCGGTGGGTTTTGGCCGCACGGGAACCATGTTTGCTTGTGAACAGGCGGCGATAAAACCCGATTTGATTTGTTTGTCAAAAGGCATTACTGGGGGGTATTTGCCCTTGGCCGCTGTTTTGTGCAGTGAAGCGGTCTATACTGCCTTTTATGCGGATGAAACTGCGAAAGCTTTTTTGCATTCTCATTCGTATACCGGCAATGCGCTGGCGTGTGCTGCTGCGTTGGCCACGTTGGCAATATTTAAAGATGAAGCGGTGATTTTGCAAAATCAGGCTAAAGCCGCTCGGTTTAGTGCGATTTTTGCACCTTTGGCGCAACACCCGCGAATCCGGAACTGGCGACAGTGTGGCATGATTTGGGCGTTTGAAATCAGTGATGTATCGCCAAAATTTGCAACTGAGTTCTTTGTGGCCGCGCTAAAAGAAGAAATTTTATTGCGCCCCATCGGCAGTACGCTCTATTTTATGCCACCCTATACGCTGACTGATGATGAAGCTGAATTTTTGCTCGCTGGCACGATGAATGCGCTAGCGCGCTGCTGGTAAATGACTGCGAACCGATGCCTCTACTACTTACATTACCTGAACCTGATCCGAACTTAGCCCGTTCGGTTGAAACCAATCCATTGCATTTGCGCGAATGGCTGATTGGCCTGCCCACGGGCAATGTCATGGAGGCGGGGCGCCTGCTGCTCGATGCCTTATCGACGCTCAATCGGGTGAAGATGGAGGCTGAAGATCGCATCAAATTACTCGACGAATACCAAAATTCATTAGAAATGCTGACCGGTGCTTTTGAGACCGCCTATGCTTCACCGGGCCTACCGATGAAAGAGAGTGCGCGCCAAGCTGCGCAGTTGGCACTGAATTTATGGCTTGAAATGACCTTGGGCTGGAAGCAGGCCTTGATGGACAAGGTTGAAAAGAAATTTTCTTTTTTCACTTCAACCAAAATGGTCCCGCTATTAATTCAGTCCGTGTTGTATTGCTGCTGGCGCACGTTCCAAGTCTGCACCCGCTTATTTCAGACTTTGCCTGCGGGATTGTGGGCAGAGATTCATCAAGTATTTCGCTATTGTGTTGAAAATAAATTCTTGGACGAACGAAAAAGCGATAATCCCAAAGAAAAAGCCTCCCGCTCGATTGCCACACTTTACAAGCAAATTTTGCTATTGGCCTTGGCCGATCCGCAACGATTTTCTGGTTCTGAGCTGGACAAAATTATCGAGATCATTGAAGGCTATGCGTCGTACGCGCATTTTCAGCCTGTCAGCAAACTCAATTCATCCGCTGGTTTTTTCTTGATTGAATTAGATCTTGATCGACCACCACAGTTTGTCGGGAATCGTTCTTTAGATCATTTAACCGGTCAATGTTTGCTGTTTGACACCATTGAATTGGCCAAAAAACTGCATAAAGCCGAGCAAAGTGTTGAATTGAAAGTACCGTTAGCTACAGATCGACAAAAAGTCCAAACGTGGCTTGAATTGCTGCGCCGAGTGATACGGCAGTGGAGCATTTCTCCGCAGCGTCTGTATCAGCGAATTCCGGCGGAGGCGTCGGTGGAGGTTGTGCTGGGTTTAGCCTATTCGGTTTTACATCTGAATGGCGGGATTCCCTTGCAGGCTTCTGGCCAAGTCGATGCAAGCGCCGTTTTCGCCGCGTTGGATTCCTTGGATCTGCAGCCAATTCCATGGCAAGTGATCAATGAAAGCCCTGGCGGTTATGCTATTTTGGCGCGAGATTTGCCCAGCGAACAGGCCAGACCCGGTGAAATCGTCGCCATTCGCGCGGCCAGTGATGCGGGCTGGATGGTGGCATCGATTCGTTGGTTGCAACAGCGCCATGATGGTGCGACTGAAATGGGCTTGCAAGTGATGAGTGCCAAAGCGCAGCCGGTGTTACTGCGCCCTTTAGGTAATGGCGAGAGTCAATATCAATCGGCCTTGCTGCTACCCAGTATTGCCGCGCTCAAGCAGACGCAACGCGTGGTGGCGGCAAAAGGATGCTACACACCCCTGCGTGAATTCTCGGTGATTCAGAGTAATGGCGATGAAAGCAAAATTCGCAGTGCCAAATTGATTGAACAGCAAATGGGCTACGATTTGTTTGAATATACGACTGATTAATAAGTATGTGCTGTGAAGTATTGATATTAAAAGCCTGCCGTTTTATACGTCAGGCTTTTTTGCTCTAGGATGGGCGCTGTCGTAAGTGGCGGCTAAATGCTGGAAGTCTAAATGCGTATACACTTGCGTCGTGGCAATACTGGCATGGCCGAGTAATTCTTGTACCGCACGCAAATCGCTAGACGATTGCAATAAATGGCTGGCGCAACTGTGGCGCAATTTGTGCGGGTAAAGTGGCTCAGTGATGCCAAGCGTTTCTTGCCATTGCCTCAGGCGTAATTGCACCGCACGCGGGGTGAGTGGTGTGCCTTTATTACTGACAAAGACCGTTGTGACATTAGGATGCGCTAATTGTTGGCGCAGTAATAGCCAACGCCGAATGGCTTCTTGCGCCATATGACCGATGGGCACGATACGGGTTTTATTGCCTTTACCGGTGACACTCGCCAAGCCTTGGCGTAAATCTAATTCAATCAATTGCAAACTCACCAATTCACTGACTCGCAGCCCTGAAGAATAAGTCAGCTCGAAAATCGCTTTATCGCGCGCTTCCAGTGGCGCTACATCCGGCATATTTTCTAAAAAACCAACGGCATCATCGGCATTGAGCGCAGCAGGCAGCGCCTTGGTCGATTTAGGCGCTTTAACGCCTTCGACGGGGTTGATGGCCCATTTGAAATCGCGGCACATTAATCGATAAAACGCGCGCCACGCCGAAAGTATCCGAGCAATCGAGCGGCCTGATAGGCCTTGGCTGGCGAGTTGCCGCACATAGCCACGGACAATCAGCGGGCTGAGCGTGGCTAAGTCTTTGCCCTTGGCCAATGTCACAAGCTGATTTAAATCGTGCTCGTAAGCAAGGTGAGTATGCGGGCTGGCAGCTTTTTCGCCGGATAAGTAGCGGAAAAAATGCCCGATGTGCTGCTGCGGATCGACTAGCAGCACATCGCTGGGTTTTGGTGTGGCTTGCAAAGAGCCTCTTTTAAACGAGTTCTGGTTCGAGTTCGACTTGCATCTGCGGTACGACGCGGCGCAAGGCACCTGACACGAGTTCAGACAGTCGTTGCAAATACAGCGTACCCATATCAGGATAAAAACGTTCTGCATCGGGGCTGGCTAAGACCAACATCCCAAAGGGGGCGCCGTTGGTACGCAATGCAAACTGAGCAAATGAATTGAGTGCGCCGGTTTCTAGCGCAAACCAGTTCAGTACGTCGTCAGTCACATAGGGGCCGCAATACGGTGTCATCAGATTGTCGGCCAGTTTATGGATGTTGTCTTCAACTGGCGAAAACTCGAGCAAATTCGATTGGGCATTGGGCAGCCACAAGCGCAATGCCAAATACGGCACTGCAAACTTCTCTTTGAGGTGGTATTCCAAGGTGCCGATAATGCTCTGCACATCGGCCGCTTTCATTAAATCGACGGTGAGCTGGTGCAGCATGTCGGAAATGGTGTCGTTATCGACGCCAAATTGCAGTAATTCGCCCAAGCGCGCTTCTAAAGTGCGATTTTTGTCGCGCAAGGTCAGTAACTGGCGTTCCGCCAAAGAGACAGCGTGACCGCGATGATTGTGCGGCACATAAATTTCTGCCAAATCATCGGCAAAGTCATCAAAAAATTCTGGATTTTGCTTTAACCACTGCACCACTTCATTGGCTTGCATATTGATACCTCATGATGAGTTAGGGGAAAGGAGTAAGTGTTAGGGGAGAGGAGTAAGGTGTAGAAGTGCAGGCTTTTACCCCTCACTCCTCACACCTCTCGCCTCATAGTTCTATTTGGCCTTCAAATACAGTTACCGCTGGTCCCGTCATCATGACCGGTGCTTCGTCACCAGTACCGCCCGCCCAAGAAATCGTCAAATCGCCGCCACGCGTATGCACCAGCACCGTCTCATCGAGTAAGCCACGGCGAATACCCGCCACGACTGCCGCGCAAGCGCCGGTGCCGCAAGCGAGTGTTTCACCCGCAGCACGCTCAAACACCCGCAGACGAATTTCGCTGCGACCGACAATCTGCATAAAGCCTGCATTTACTTTTTGCGGGAAGCGTTTGTGATTTTCAATCAGTGCGCCATGCAAGGCGACCGGCGCAGCATCGACGTCGTCGACGACTTGCACCGCATGTGGATTGCCCATCGATACGACCGAAATATCGTAGACCTGACCATCGACAATCAGCGGGTCGATAATGGCTTCATTTGGCGCTTCAAACGGAATTTCGCTTGGCGCAAAGCGCGGGGCGCCCATATTAACGGTGACCAGACCATTGCTTTCGAGGCGCGGATAAATCACGCCTTTGGAAGTTTCAACGGCGATTTCGGTTTTGTCGGTCAAGCCTTGATCGAATACAAAACGCGCAAAACAGCGTGAGCCATTGCCGCATTGCTCCACTTCAGAGCCATCGCAATTAAAAATGCGATAACGGAAATCAATGCCGGGCGTGGTGCTTTTTTCAACCAGCAGTAATTGATCAAAGCCAATCCCAAATTGGCGATGACCGAGCTGACCAATCGCTTCATTGCTCAGTGCGACCGTTTGGCGTACGCCATCGATCACCATAAAGTCATTACCAAGGCCGTGCATTTTGCTGAAATTGAGTTTCATGATTCGATCTAATTAAAAAGTAATGGTCAATTGAAACAGCATCAATCGGAGGGGTAAAACGAATAATATTAGGGCTAAATCGATTTTGCTAATGTCATCGCTCACTGCGCATTGCCCGACTCGATCATGCCGATGGAGTAGGCTAACGCCTCTGTAAAACCGGGGCAAGTGCTGTCGCATCAGCGTCGATAAAATGCAGCGAATTGTGTGGATTTATTGCTTTTTGAGCTAAAAAACCATTTGTATCACTTGAAGACGGGGTTTTAATCACTAAACAGCCGCCCATACTCAACCATTAAGCAGCGATCCATCACGATGGGAATCCCCGCCGCGTGGGCGCGCGCTGCGGCGGCTTCATCGACGATGCCCAATTGCAGCCAGATGAACTTTGCGCCACGCGCAATCGCTTGATCGACGACTTCTCCCGCTTCTTCGCTGCGGCGAAATACATTCACCATATCGATGTCGCCCGGCACGCTGGCTAAATCGGCGTAAACCTTTTCACCTAAAATCTCGGCCTGCGGTTTCGGCGTGACCGGCACAATTTTAAAGCCCCACTGCTGCATCAACTTGCTCACACCATGGCTAGCGCGGTTGGGCTTGTCGGACAGACCAACCACGGCAATGCGCTGGGTTGCTGTGAGCATTGCTTTAATTTCGGCATCGGATGGATTTTGAAACGGCATGATCATTCCTTGTTTGGATTGATGGTGGGTATTTTGTTGTAGCCAATATCTATCAATGCTTATGGCGATATACATCAATGCATTGTTTATAATAAATGAATCTGAAACACGCGGCTGAGAGTTTGTGCATAGACGAAGAACAGCGCAATCGTGCCAACCGCCGACATGCCCAGTGCGGGCCAAAAGCCAAATCGATTGAATAATAGCGGGAACACTAAAAACATCGGCAGCGTTGGCAACACATACCAAAATGTATACCACGCATGATTGGCGATTTTGTCCGATGGCTGTTTTTCGATGTACAGCCAAATCAGCGTTAAACAGGTCACCAGCGGCAAGGCGGCCAGCAAGCCGCCGAGTCGCTCGTAGCGGCTAGCGACCTCAGAAATTCCGACCACCAGCGCTGCCGTGATCAGGTACTTGGCAATCAAATAGCCGCTGATGTTCATGTTTACGCTAAGACCATGACCGCATCTGCTTCCACAATCGCGCCCTTAGGTAATGCTGCCGCTTGCACCGCAGCGCGTGCAGGGAAAGGGGCGGTAAAGTATTCGCCCATGATTTCATTCAATTTCGCAAAGTTCGCCAAATCGACGACGAACACGCCCAATTTCACGATGTCGGACAAATCACCCCCCGCAGCTTGGCACACGGCGCGTAGGTTTTTGAATACTTGATGTGTTTGGGCTTCAAAACCTTCGACCAATACATTGCTGACTGGATCAAGGCCAATTTGGCCGGATAAATACACGGTATTGCCGACTTTAATCGCTTGCGAGTAGGTACCAACGGCTTTGGGTGCGTTGTCTGAATGGATGATTTCTTTGGTCATGGTTTTTCCTAGTTTTAAGTCGTTCAGAGCAAGTCAGATCGTAAATTAAACTGCCGCTTGCGTGTAATCAAGTGCTTGAGGATTCGTGCGAACCATTAGTTTTTCTGGCTCAGGGAATGCAATAAAACCGAGCTTTTCATAAACGCCATGCGCATCGCTGGTTTGCAATAAGGTTCGGCCAACCCCTTTGAGTATCGGGTTGTTAAGCAATTGATTCGTTAGTTGCTGAGCAATACCCTTGCCACGATATGCTTCATCAACGTAAACGTCGGCCAAATAGGCAAAGCGAACGGTGTCGCTGATGATGCGAGCATAGCCAATTTGCTGGCCATCGATAAACGCACCGATCAGCAGTGTGGAGGCTTTGGCTGCTTGCTCAACGCGTTGCTGCGCAATACCCTGCGACCAATAACTATTGGCCAGCCAAACGGTGATTTTTGGCCAGTCTTGATCGCTGTATTGGGTAGAGAAAGTAATTGGCAATGCCATAAATATTCCCTTTGTCGCTATTTCAAATTCAAACTGTATAACGTTTAATAAAACGTCTTTCATCAATTTGAAAGCCCAGTGATTGATAGAAGGTGTGCGCTTCTGGGCGATGATCGCCACTGGTGACTTCGACTCTAACGCAATTGGTTTGAATAAAGAATTGCTCGGCACGTTGAAATAACAATTTACCAATGCCTTGCTGGCGATGCGCCGCATCAATCACTAAAGCAGTAATTCGGCCAAGCCGACCTGGTGCATGAAACAACTCTAGTGCGTGAACGCTTATCACGCCTGCAAGAGTCCCTCCTTGCTGGGCGACAAAAACACAATACAGCGGATTAGCCGCAAGTAATTCAAGCTTGCCGCTGACCAATTCAGGGTTGCTTGCATAACCCAATTGCACCATCAGCTGTGCGATGGCTTGAGCATCTTCCAGTTTAGCAAGTCGGATTTGAGTCATATTTTATGGCCGTTTCATTGCATTAATCGAATACGGTTCCGGATGCACTCGACCATTATGCAGCAGGTCGTCGGCGGCATAAATATGCACAATTTCAACTAAGATCAGGTCGGCGACGACCGGATTTCCAACTTCGATATTTTGCAATAAACGGCCTTCGAGCGCGACGGCGCAGTTTTCGATTCGCGGGGTTTTGACTACCTGCGAATTGCAAAACTGCAAACCCAGCGCGTCAATTTGTGCTTGCGTCGGCGGCGTGCTTGAACCGGTGGCGTGCACCGCTGGCGCGTGGTCGTGCGACGGGATGTGAATCACACAATCGCCGCCGCTGAGTAGATTCAGCACGGTGTCTTTTTGCCCATTATCAGCGCGGCGGTTGACGCTGAGCGACACGATCATCGGTTCGCTCGAAACGATATTAAAGTAGGAAAACGGCGCAATATTTACAGTGCCAGTGGCGTCGATGCTGCTGACCCACGCAATCGGGCGTGGCACGACGCAGTCGGTGATGAGATTGTATTTTTAACTCGGCGAAAGCGCCGTAACAGGCCATTCCCTTATGTAATCCAGTAGGTATATGGCTATAGCCATTTTATGGTATTGCTTGGGTAGCTATACCTGAGTATAGGCTGCTTTATGTCTTATTCCGGTAAAAACCGTTCCATCACCACATTCAAAAAGCGCTGACCTTTGAGCGTTGGTTTGACGTGATGCAGATCGCGTTCGAGTAAACCCTCGGTACAGGCGCGTTCGATTTCGTGGATGATTTTCGTCATCGGCAGGCCGGTGCGTTCAGTAAACAGCGCAATCGGAAAGCCGCCGGTCAAGCGCAAGGTGTTGAGCATAAACTCAAACGGCAAGGCGGATTTTTCAATGATTTCTTCAGTTTGAATCGCGGAACCCGCGGCCATTTTAGCCAGATATTCACTTGGCTGCTTAAAGCGCGCTTGGCGGATAATTTTATCGTGAAAGCTGATTTTTCCGTGCGCGCCCGCGCCGATGCCGAGGTAATCGCCAAATTGCCAGTAATTTAAATTATGCTGACTGCGCTTATTCGGCTTCGCGAAGGCACTCGTTTCGTAATGTTCAAATCCCGCTGCAGCCAGTTTGGCCTCTATCATTTCCTGCATATCGGCTGCCAAATCATCATCGGGTAGCGAAGGCGGATAGCGGTGAAACAGCGTATTGGGTTCTAGCGTTAAATGATAGGCAGACAGATGCGTTGAGCCACAGGCAATCGCTTGATCGATATCGGCTTCGGCCTCAAGCAGCGTTTGCTTCGGCAGCGCGTACATTAGGTCGAGATTGTAATTGTCAAAATGCTTGGCGGCGATTTCAATCGCGCGCAGCGCTTCGTCGCGATTATGAATTCGCCCGAGCGCGGTCAGATGCTCAGCATTATAGCTTTGAATGCCAATCGACAACCGATTAATCCCCGCCGCGTTGTAGCCAGCAAATTTCTCAATTTCAAACGTTCCCGGATTGGCTTCCAGTGTGATTTCGGCATCGGGGTTGAGCTTGATGCGCGCGCGAATCGCGTCGAGCAATCGATCCATACTCGCCGCAGAAAACAGGCTCGGCGTGCCACCTCCCATAAAAATACTAGAAACCGACCGCCCCCATACTTGCGGTAGATTGCTTTCTAAATCGGCGATCAGCGCATCAATGTAGCGATCTTCGGGGATGCCTTCTTTGACCGCATGCGAATTAAAATCGCAATACGGGCATTTGCGCACACACCACGGAAAGTGAATATACAGCGCCAGTGGCGGCAGGGCGGTCAGGCCAGATTGCGAAAAGGAAACGGTTTGCATAGGGCCTAAAAAATAGGTTTGAAATGTAGATTTAATCAATGGCTTGATTAAAATTTATTTCTTTTGTTTATTGGTTTTTTTATTCGAGAATTCAAGCATTTCTTTTAGTGTTTTGTAGTTTGGAAAACCTTCTTTTATATCCATCTTGCCATTAGATATTAAATTAAAATACTTGCTGCATGCGTTTTGTTTTCCTTCGGTTTCTAGGATTTTCTTAATGGCTGTATTTGCTTCATCATTGCTTAGTTTTTTTAGTGAATTAAGTAGTTTATTTGATTCTTCTTCGCCTTCAGCATTTTTTAAAGACCCAACTAAGCCTTGTATGTAATTGCTGTGCATGACGAGATATGGCTTGTTTTTTTCTTGCCATTTTTTAACTTGATTGTTTAAAGTAAATTTGTTTTCTGCGCTGCCGCAACCGCGTTCCATTTTCTGCATCATCACCAGTGTGGTGCTCAAGCCGGCAATCGCTGCATTACGTTCTTCTGTAAATGGATTTTCTGGTGCGGCAGTTGGTTTGGTTTCCTTTACTTTGGAAGCAAAGGCTGGTGCGCTTAGCGAGAGTGTTAGAGCGAGTAGTAATGCTTTCTTCATTGGTAAAATCTCGTGATATTAAAAGTAAAATAATTTTGGATTTTTAATGGTTATTATTGGTATGGGTTTTTTAATTGATTAACTATTTGATGTAAGGCGTTCAGCATTTGTGTTTCCGAAACCTCCATCAGTAAGCCATCTTCAAATAAGTCTTGTGCCATTTGCGCCAGTTCATCGAGGTTTTCGTTCATGACTTTGACTTTTTCGGTGCAAGAGACCACTGAGCCATCATCTCGCACCCAACGCGCCCAGCGACTTTCATCGGTACTCATGGTCAGTTCCTTTCGCTTTGATCGATTGATGATGTGCCATCACAAGCCAGTTTCTTTTAATTGGGTGATAAGTTGTTGCAATGCTTTGGCGCGATGTGAAATCGTTGATTTTTCTGCCGCGCTCAATTGCGCGACTGATTTTGCAAAATCGGCGCGCCAAAATAGCGGATCGTAGCCAAATCCACCATCGCCTTGTGGTGCCGTCAGTATTTCACCAGTGCAGACGCCATCAGCAATCAGCGGCTGCGGATCTTGTGCTGAACGCACCAAGACCAAAGCGGCATAATACCAAGCGCGGCGATCCGTTTGATCTTGCAGTTCGGTGAGCAGTTTTTCATTATTTCGCGCATCTGATTTTGGCTCCCCTGCAAAACGCGCCGACAGCACGCCGGGCGCGCCGCTGAGTGCATGCACGCAAAGGCCAGAATCATCGGCCAGCGCAGGTAATCCGGTGAATTGCGCTGCATGGCGGGCTTTGGCGAGTGCGTTTTCGACAAAGGTCGTAAACGGTTCAGGGCATTCTGGAACGCCTAATTCGCCTTGCGGAATAACCTCAAAATCGAAGGGTGCTAAAAGGTGATTGAATTCTTTGACTTTGCCGACATTATTACTTGCCAGCACGATGCGTTGTTTCTTAGCCGTCACGATTAGTACGCCTTTTTACTTAAGATCATTAAATCTTGCTCACGCTTCATTTGAAAGCGATTGAGTGTACTCATCCCAATTAACACCGGTCCGCTATCGCTACTATCGCGAACACTGAGGTCAACATTATACAGCGTAACGGTCCCTAGCCTGAGCTGAGGAATCTTGATTAGCCAAGAATTAATAATGCCATTGGCGGTTTGTGAACGCATCGGTTTACCGCTGCGGTATTTAATGTTGAGTTGATCGGCGGCCTTGCTCGACATCGACAAATGAGTCGCGCCGGTATCAATGACGCCGCGTTGTGTTTGTCCATTAATGGATACATCGGCCAAGTAATGCCCGCCATGGCTAGGGGTCAAAACCAGGCTGGCATCTCCATCGCTCTGAGTCTGGATCGATGCCACATAGCCTTCACCCAAACCAAGACGCCGCTGCCGACCATTGCTCGCTTCAATTACCGCCGAATCAGCGGCAATTGAAATAATTTTTGCGCCGCCCACCGTTTGCCCGATTTGGAGCGTTTTTTTCTGTCCGTTCACTTGGAATATGGCTTTGCCACCCATAGTAGCCAGTAGGGTAATGTCATCAGCGTATGCCGTCGCACTGATGAGTAAGCACAGCAATGAAGTTTTAAGTAATTTCGCGAGCATGGGGCGATTCCTGACGAGATTCGACAATATTAAGCGCTTCTTCAATCAAGCGCCAATCGGCGTTCTTGAGTAATGCCGCATCCGATAGCATCCGTCGCCAATGCCGTGCACCAGCAATGCCTTGATACAAGCCCAAAATATGCCGCGCCACATAGCGTAGCGGCGTACCCGAGCTGAGCTCCACTTCAACAAACTCGCGCAGATTGTCCATTGCTTGGCGGCGGGTTTTCTCAACGTGCGCCGCGCCATAAATTGCAGCATCGACATCACTTAAAATCCACGGATTGTGATAAGCCTCGCGGCCCAGCATCACGCCATCCACATGATTTAAATGAGTATGACAATCGGCCAGCGTGGTAATTCCACCATTGATAATAATTTCTAGCTGCGGAAAATCACGCTTGAGTTGATACGCATAATCGTATTTCAACGGCGGAATATCACGGTTTTCTTTCGGGCTTAAGCCTTTCAAAATCGCATTGCGCGCATGCACGATAAAGGTATTACAGCCGGCGTCGGCCACATGGCCGACAAAATCTCGTACAAAGCTGTAATCCTCAACTTTATCAATGCCAATGCGGTGCTTCACCGTCACATCGATATCACATACATCACGCATCGCCTTCACGCCATCAGCGACCAAGCTCGGCTCCAACATCAAACACGCGCCAAATGAACCCGATTGCACGCGTTCGCTCGGGCAACCCACATTCAAATTGACCTCGTTATAGCCCCATTGCTCAGCGATTTTGGCGCACTTGGCTAAATCAGTCGGATCAGAGCCGCCCAATTGTAAGGCAATCGGATTTTCTGCTGGATCAAAGCGCAAATGGCGCATTTGATCCCCATGAATAATCGCGCCGGTATTGACCATCTCGGTATACAGCCAAGTGTGTTGGCTCAGCTCTCGGGCGAAGCGCCGGTAGAAGCGGTCGGTCCAATCCAACATCGGGGCAATACAGAAGCGGCGGGAAGGGGAGTTTGGGATTTGAGTCGACATTGCTGTATTGATTTCATCGTGGTGTAGGGCCAAGCCCTGAATCGGCCTCATTTTACGCGTTTGGCGGCGGGCTGGCTTGTTTTAGTCGACTGGAGGGGATGAGGGCGGTGGGATGAAATAGTGTTTGGGTTTTATGTATTTAGTTATGTGATGGGTATTTGCATGTAGACTATTATTATTAACTTATAGCTAGATATACCCATGATCAATATTGAATGAAAGCCTTGCTGGCAAAGGCTTTTTTAAGTGCCTGCGGCACGGTGTTTTACAGTCGCAGTCCGCGACGGGGACACCCTTTTCTTTGCGTCGCCAAAGAAAAGGGTGGAAAAGAAAGGCGACCCGGGCGCGCATCGGTCTCCGATGCCCTCGATCCGTCGTGAGCCAAACGATAAAGCGGTTTGTCTCTCTCCATCACTCGGTGCGCTTAAACGGGTTTAAAACCCCAGCCCAACCATCGCGGCACGGTACAACAGAAAGTCTAAATATCACCCTTCTAAGTTCAGGACTGTGAACTGCGCTAAAGCATAATTGTCGGCCTGCGCTGGGCAGATCTGAACGAAACCGACCGCACCATCCTGATCCGCGATCGCAAAGACCCACAAGAAAAGCTTGGCAATCATCAAACAGTGCCCTTATTGGGTGAGTCATTTGCGATTATTCAGGCACAAGCACGAGCTGACGAACGGATATTCCCTTATCATGGCGATAGTGTAAGGGCGCGCTTTGAGCGCCTGTGTGTGTTGGCGGGGATTACCGATCTAGCTTTTCACGATCTGCGCCACGAAGGTATGAGCGGCTTGTTTGAAGGGCTACCCAATTCAAGAAGTGGCCTTGGTATCGGGGCATAAGAGCTGGAAGAATTTAGCTCGGTATACGCAGTTACGGGCGGTGGATTTGCATCGGGAAATGGACACGTCTGTTGCAATATGGGTGCGTAGTGATAGAAGGTAAGTGGGCACGCTATAGATAGTTTGAATGCCACTGACCCTACGTTTATATAAATCAAGGACTTAGCAAAGTGACATTCAAACTAAGCTTGGCAGGCCTATTTAGTTTATTTATGCAGTAAATATAGCACCACCTGTCCCTTAGTTTTCTTTGTTTTGGGTTGGTGGTTGTAGCTCTTAATAATTTTGGTTGTCTGGTAAATATGCTTACTGTTAAAAATAAAAATAAAATTTGAAGCATTTTATGAGGTTAAATATTGCTGCTTTTTTAGATGGTTATTATTTTTATGGTGTGTTTATTCTATTGATGTATTTTTAGAGAATTTTTTTATGAAATATACTGAGTATTTATCCTCGGCAAAGAGGCATAATCATGCTTGTAAAGTATTGAAAACTACAATTGATGGCTTGGAGCTTGGGTGTCAAGAATATAAATATTTATTAATAAATTTATATTACTTGTCCGGTTATGTTATTGAATGTGCTTTGAAATATAAAATATATGAAGTTTGTGGGTATAGTCTAACTGCTGGAGTTGATGATTTGGTTGAGTGCGATAAAGTTGGTATTGAATATAAAAAAAGAGTTAAAACCCATGACTTTACTAAGCTTCAAGAATATCTCAGTTCGAAGTTGAGTGATTTTACCTTTCAAAGTGAAAATGTATTGATTGATTGTTTATTAAGTAATTGGTCGATAGATTTACGATATGAAAATGTTGAGTTAGATTATGATTTGCTCAAGGAGCTGCATAATCATACAACCATTTTTTTAAGAAAAATATAAGGATTTGAGATGTTGAAATCTATAAGTTATATGCTTAGGCTTCAAAATGATTTATTTGATAATATCAAGCAGAGGCTTATCTCAGATTTTTTTATTGAGATTGGAATAAATCAGAATATCAAGGTGTA
>CAUPHX010000011.1:0-18617 GCA_963511125.1 uncultured Deefgea sp.
AAAAATTTAAATCAAATCACCACGTCATATTGATGAGCTACTAGTGGAATTTTTATAGTCCGCAAGCGAAATAATACACACCACAGCACAAAAAAAATGTAATATTTATGTCATTATTTGGGGCAATAAAACAGCCCAATTTTATTTTTTTTCGTCTAATAGAGTAAGGACACCATGTTTAAACATTTTCTCGCCGCAACACTCGCAGCTACTTTTGCCCTGCACGCCAATGCCGAAAGCTACACACTGGAGTTGGGTCAAACTAACATCAACCGTGGCCTGCCATCGGCTTCTGGTTTGAATTATCGCAACGGTTTTTTCTATGCGATAGGTGATGATGCTCAATGGCTGTTTGAACTCGATAAGAATTTCTATATCACTGATAAACAGTTGATTAAGGAATATCCAATCGACCCAGTCACTGGCCGTATCAATAAAAAAGTAAAACCTGACTTTGAAGCCCTAGCGCAATTTCGCCAAGGCAAACAAACTTGGAACTTAACCCTAGGCTCGGGCAGTAAATCAAATCGCGAAGTGGGTTTTTTGCTCTCTAGCGATCGCATCACCAAACATGAGCGCAGCCTGACTAGCTTATACACGCAGCTGAAAACAGCAGCGGGTATTGCTGAGCTAAACATTGAAGGCTTGGCGCTGGGCAACGGCAAAGCGTATATCTTCAACCGTGGCAATGGTGGCGGCAATCTGATTTTTGCCGTGAAACAGCAAGAGTTGATTGACTATATGTTCAATAAACTAGAAACCTTCAGCAAAGTAGAAACGTTCAAAGTGACGTTGCCAGTCGTAGCGAACTTTGAAGCAGGCTTGTCTGGCGGCGATTTCTGGGCGAAAAATAACAGCTTGGTTTACACCGCATCAGTAGAAGCCACTGGCGACTCATATAACGACGGCCAAATTTTGGGCAGTTTCATTGGCGTCATTCCATTGGAAAAACTAAAAGACGGTGCGGTACTTGATTTGACACCAACTTCAGTACCCTTGCTCGACCAAAGCGGTCGCGTCGTGATTACCAAAGCTGAATCTTTGGCAATCAGCAGCAGCGAAGAAGACGAAATCAAAGGCGCAATCGCCAGCGATAACGATGATGGCACGAGTGAGTTTTTCTATTTCAAGCTAGAAAAAAATGACTAATTGAGGCTAATCCTCAATCGCCACAAAAACCAAATGCCGTTCACTTACACCCAGTGAGCGGCATTTTTTATTAAACGTTTATGAAACACGTCCCAATTCCACGAAAAAAGGAGCTTAAAAGCTCCTTTTTTTATCCCACTACACGCTAGATTATTTCGCTGCAGCTGCGCCGCCAACGACCTCTAGAATTTCCCATTTGCCGTCTTTTACCGTGTAAACGGTGATAGCGCCGTCGTTGATATCGCCTTTGGCATCAAACGAAATCGGGCCAGTGACGCCCTCGTGTTTCACTGCGGCTAATTTCGGCAAGTATTTTGCAGGCTCAGTCGAGCCAGCTTCTTGCATCGCTTTGACCATGACGTGCACAGAATCGTAGCTATACGGAGAGTACAATTGAACGTCAGTGCCGAATTGAGTTTTGTATTTCTCAAGGAAGGCTTTGCCACCAGTAAGCTGATCTTTCGGCGTGCCTGGGCTAGTCGCGTACATGCCTTCGGCATCCGCCGCTGCGAGTTTGATGAATTCTGGCGTTTGTGCGCCGTCGCCACCCATCACTTTTGCCGTTACACCGAGTTTTTTCGCTTGTTTTTTCAGTGGTGCCGCTTGGGCGTCCATGCCGCCGTAGAAAATCAAATCAGGCTTGGCTGATTTGATGCTGGTCAGCACTGCATTAAAGTCAGTTTCTTGGTTATTGGTAAATTCACGTTTAACGATTTCTGCGCCAGCCGCTTTAGCGGCGATTTCAAACTCATCCGCCAAGCCTTGGCCGTAGGCGGTGCGGTCGTCCACAATCGCGATTTTCTTCGCGCCCAGTTTCGTCACGGCGTATTGGCCGAGCACTTTACCTTGCTGCGCATCATTGGCCATCACGCGGAACGCCGTTTTGAAGCCTTGATTAGTGTAGGCCACGGCCGTTGCAGAAGGGGAGATTTGCACGATGCCGGCATCAGAATAGATTTTCGACGCTGGAATCGTTGTGCCCGAATTCATATGGCCGATCACACCCGATACTTTGGCGTCAACAAAACGCTGTGCCACATTGGTCGCCGTTTTTGGATCGCCTTGGTCATCTTCGGAGAGCAATACCAATTTCATTTTTTTGCCGGCAATATCGACACCACCCGCGGCGTTGATTTCATCCATCGCCAATTGCACGCCGTTTTCGATGTCTTTACCGAAATGCGCGGCAGGGCCAGTCAGAGCGGCGGCGTTACCAATTTTGATAACGTCGGAATTGCTCGCCGTCGTTTCCGTTACAGGCGCACTGGCGGTTTCAGAGCCAACAGGCGCTTGTTTACCACACGCAGACAAACCGACGATAGCCGCAGCAATCAAAGTATAAGAAGCGATTTTCATTTGAATAATTTCCAAAGCAGACAAAAAGTGGACCAAATGCCAATGTAATTTAGCGAGTATGGCTATCATGCAGTAGCACTCTGCTTTGGAGTACTGGGACATTCCTGTAGCAATCAGCAAAAAGCCCCAACAAAGTCAGGGCTTACTGTGCCGCGCTGAAATTTACATAATTTGCAGCGTAAAATACTTGTACTGCATTTGCTGGTACTCGCCAGATTTGATCAACTTGTCTAGCGCCAAATTCAACTTGGCTTGCATCTCATTATCGTCTTTTGCCACAGCGATCGCCTCGCCACGGCCTAAACGTGGATCAGATTTAATGATGTTACCCACATAGTTGTATTGCTTGCCATTGTTAGGATCGCGCAAAAACTCACCGAATACGGCGCTATCGCCAAAGGCAAAATTAATTTCATTTTTTTGCAAACCCACCAGTAAAGCCTCAGCATCGGCATAACGCTTCACGCTCACTTTGCTCGAAAATTCAGTCTTGAGGTAATCATCAAAGGTGGTTTTTTCTACCACGCCAATTGTTTTGCCTTTAATGCGATCTTGCGTTACGACAGGAAACAAAAATTGCTCATTGTTGCTGGCCAAATACGCAGCGGGTACTCGCGCATACGGTTGGGTAAATTGCACCAGTTTTTCGCGCTCATCGGTGATCGACATCGTGGAAATAATCGCATCGGCTTTATCATTCTGCACCGCAGGAATCAAATCATCCCATTCATAACGATCAATGCTGCATTTCACAGCCATTTCTTTACACAGTGCGTTGGCCAAATCGATATTAAAACCAACGACTTGGTTGTCTTTATTCACATATTCGAAGGGTGGATATTTGCCTTCCAGTGCGACCCGAAGTGTTGCTTGTGGCTCGACAACTGCACTGGCGATGACATTTTCAGTGACTGATTGTTTTGCCATACCAAAATACAACGCGGGTAAAGCGGCCGCAGCAACTGCAATAGCTATCCATTTCTTCATAACAAGCGCTTCCTTACAAGGTAACGAAAAACGCATGATACTGCTAAAATATATCAATGAAATCAGTACTTTCCCTTAAATCATAAAATACTTATGTTAGTAAGCTTCGGTGAAGCTACATGTATTAATAAACGCAAAAAATGGAACAGTCCCGATGCAAATGGCATCCCCTAAGTCGCGATACGATGAATTTTGGCTATACTGTTTGAATTAGAAAAACGGGTGGGAGCTTTGATGTTTTTTGGCCAAAAAAAACTAGTTGCCGACTTTCAGGAACAAATTTACCAACTGCAAATTGAAAACAAGCAAATCAAAAAAGAAAACAATAAACACCAAAGTGATCAACTATTTCTAGCCAGCCTGCAAACGCCAGACAATGGCGGCAGCAAGTACTTGCTATCCTTATTTCAATCGATGGCGCAATTTGGCCAATCGCTCTCCTCGTCATCGCATTCACTCGGCCACCTGACCGATAAAATGAAAGAAGAACTGCGCAGCGCCACCGCCTTGTCTCGCCTTGCTAACGACAACAGCCTATCGATTTCGGCGATGTCGGCCAGCCTAAATCAATTATCGGGCACTGCGGCGCAATCGGTCACTGAGGTCGATAAACTCGATCAACAATCCACTCAAATTAGCAGCATCGTGCAGCTGATTAAAGAAATTGCCGATCAAACCAATTTATTGGCATTGAATGCCGCCATTGAAGCAGCACGAGCTGGCGAACAAGGCCGTGGTTTTGCTGTGGTAGCGGATGAAGTCCGTAAACTCGCCGAACGCACCAGCTCCGCCACTAAGGACATCAGCAAATTAGTCGGTGATATTCGCAGCGAAACGCAATCGGTTAAAGCAACGATGAATACGATGGCTAAAGAAACTGCACAATTTAGCGAGATGGGGCGTAGCGCGGCAAACGATATGGTCTTGCTCATCGAAGTATCAGGTGAAATGAAAGAACTGGTGAATAACAATATGCTCAGCACTTTTGTGGAAGTGAGCAAACTGGATCATATCGCCTTTAAGTTTAATGTCTACGAAGCTGTTTCGGGCGCTGCCACGGTTGACCATCAGGTGGTGAGCGATCCGCATCAATGCCGCTTTGGCCGCTGGTATTACGAAGGCGAAGGCAAAGAACTCGCTGGCCACCTGCCTGCCTACCGCGAAATGGAAGGCCCACATAATGAAATCCACCAAGCCGGTGCCGCCGCACTCAGTGCTTGGCAGGCTGGAAAAAAACCGCAAGTCATTGAGGCTTTGAATCGAATGGAAAATACCAGCCAGCAGATGATAGGCATTTTGGATCGATTGGTGGATTGAACGTTTTTCTAGCAAAATCCGCTGCGGCGGGTTTATGCATCAATGGCTTTTTACCATCATCGCCGAGTCAAGATTAGATAGACTCCCTCAGTGGACATCCTTGCTCTGGCGACCCGAGTTGACTTCATCAGTGACAACTCGAAGCAATTTGCGGCAAAAATCTACCACAAATCGACATCCGCAGCTTTTGAGTCTTGCTCTACTGGCTGACTGGATTTTAACTTTTGCATCTCGCTTTGCAATTGCACGGCAGAATCGGCCAATTGTATGGCTGAAAAACTTGATTGCTCAATGGCTTGGTGGGCGCGCTCGCCAAACTCGGCCATCTGGCTAACGCTGTTTTGAATCGCCAGAATGGCAATTTCTTGCTGCGTAATCGAATTGGCAATGTCGCTGACGCGACTGGCCGATGTATCTGCATCATTACGAATCAATATGATTTTTTCTGCGGCGAGCTCTAATAAACTTTTCCCTTGCTTCATTTGAACCACGCTGCCTGTCATCGCGTTAGCAACAACGCCAGCACCTTGCTCAATGCCCGCCAGCATCAGCCCTATTTCACGCGTTGCTAACGATGTTCGCTCGGCCAGCTTGCGAACCTCATCGGCAACAACCGCAAAACCACGCCCTTGCTCACCCGCTCTAGCTGCCTCGATAGCGGCATTTAAAGCGAGTAAATTCGTTTGGTCTGCAATTTCCCGAATTACCGTCACGATATTTCCAACATTTTTTGTTCTATTGACCAACTGCGTTGAATTATCTTCAGCCTGATCCAGCGAGCTGGAAACCTGCTGAATATTGATGCCGGTTTGTTCAATCATGTCATGGCATTCACACACCATTTGGCGCACTCGAGACGATAGCTCTACTGCTTCATTAGCGCGTTCAGCAACGATTTGTCCCGACTCGGTGACGCTTTGGATATGTTTTGCGCTACTAACCGCTAATTGATGTTGCTCAGATGAATCGCCCGCCACTGATGTGGAAGCATGGACTAAAAACTGACTCGATTGGCCGACCTTTTCGGTGAAGACCTTGACCTTAGCCACTGCAACATCAAGCGTACCAATCAATTCGTTATACATGTCTGCAATCAAAGACAGCTCATCCTGAGCGCCCGGCAATACAATTCGATCACTCAATGCCAGCTGTTCGGTCGCCTTACGCACTTGCAATGCCAGTAGATTCATCCGATGGCGGATACGAAATACAATCAGGCTTGCGAAACCAAGCATCAGCAGTGCGGGAATAAGGCTGGCGAATCCAACCAACCACAGGGTTTTTTCAACGTTCCGCTCCGCTTCCAAATGCAGCAGCTCCGCCTGTTGGACTTGCTCCTTCGCAAATTGGTCTACTTCTTCACGTAGCTGCCGATAACTGGGTAAAAATTTCGTGATATAAATATTGCCTACAAGATCGACTTGCTCTTGCTCGATGGCCGCCAGCAAGGGAAAAACCGCGTCTTGTGTCCAGGCCTCATAGGCTAGCAACATTTTTGCCGCCCGCTGCTTCATCCGAGGATTGGATTCAGCATCGTGCAATTGTTGAAGATTACTCTGCAAATTAGGTAAATCTTGAGTACGGACTTCATTCAAACGCATTTCTTTTGATTTATCAGCCATTCCTTGATCTTTAAATGCCGTCGAAATGAGGTCGGTGCGAGTGCGTGCCAGCCAAGTGGCCGCACCACCCGCGGCGCGCAAAGGCACAACATCGCTGGCATGAACTTCGGCTAGACCGGATTGAATTTTCAGTATGCCCCAAGTCGAAAATCCAATGACTAACGCAATTGAAAGCACCGGAACAATCAGCAAATACATCAACTGCTGTCGTAAACTATAGCGACTCAACATAGATCAAACATCCGCTCGGCAAGATATTTAACCCTAGCTCATTCCACAAAAAAATAAATAAAAAATAGCGCTGCAATTTTTCTATCGTTAAATTTAACGTCCGCCCATTCCAATAAAAAACCCGCAACAGCGGGTTTTTTATTGTAAAGGTATCTTAATATAGCCATTAAATATCAATAGCTACAGCTCAATACCCATCACAAATCGGCCTCAACCTCATTCCCACGAGCTTCTAGCCATGCGCGACGGCTTGATGCTTCGGATTTGCTCATCAACATATTCATTACGTCGCGGGTGTTGGCGGCGACGTCAGAATGAATCGCTACACGCAGCACGCGGCGGGTGTCAGGATTCATCGTCGTGTCGAACAATTGCTCAGCATTCATTTCACCCCAGCCTTTGAAACGCGAAATGCTCCACGCCGATTCGCGTAGTTTTTCGCCTTTGAGCTTGTCCAAAATCGCCGTCAATTCACCTTCGTCGAGCGCATAAAATTTACGCGGCGGTTTGTTTTTACCACTGCCGCCAACGTCAACGCGGTACAGCGGCGGCTGCGCGACGTAGATATGGCCATTGGCAACCAGCTGCGGGAAATGGCGATAAAACAGCGTCAAGAGTAGCACTTGAATGTGCGATCCATCCACGTCCGCATCCGACATGATGATCACTTTACCGTAACGCAGGCCGCTCATATCCGCGCCGCTATTGAGCGTATGCGGGTCAACGCCGATGGCGACGGCCATATCGTGGACTTCGTTATTACCAAAAATCTGATCTTTATCGACTTCCCAAGTGTTCAAAACCTTACCGCGCAAGGGCAGAATTGCTTGGAAATCTTTATCACGCCCCATTTTGGCCGAACCGCCCGCCGAATCACCCTCGACAAGGAATAATTCGCAGCGCTCGGTTTCATCCGACGCGCAATCGGTCAATTTGCCCGGTAACACAGCGACGCCAGAGGATTTTTTCTTTTCGACTTTTTGCGCGTTTTTCTGCCGCGATTGCGCCGCGCGAATCGCCAGTTCAGCCAGTTTTTTTCCTAAATCAACGTGCTCGTTCAGCCACAATTCAAACGGCGAGCGCACCATTGCAGAGACGAGTTTCAGACCATCTCGGCTAGTGAGTTTATCTTTGGTTTGACCTTGGAATTGCGGGTCCAGCACTTTGGCCGACAGCACAAACGAGCAGCGGCTGAATAAATCTTCCGGCAGTAACTTCACGCCTTTCGGCAGCAAATTATGGAAATCGATAAAGGTTTTGACGACTTGGAATACGCCATCGCGCAAGCCGCTTTCATGCGTACCGCCCGCTGGCGTTGGGATCAAATTGACGTACGATTCACGGTTCACCGCGCCGTCTTCGGTCCACGTTAATGCCCACGCGCAACCTTCGCCACGGCTAAAGGTTTCGTCTTCGCCCTCGATGTATTTCTCGCCCTGCAAAATCGGCACGAGTTGCGTGTAGCCAGCGACTTGCTCGTTCAAATAGCCGAGCAGACCATCCGGATAGCACCAACGTTTTTCGAGTAATTCGCCATTAGCTTGTTCGACATTTAAAGTCACGATCAAGCCGGGCAAGAGCACCGCTTTGGATTTGAGGACGTGCTCTAGGTCAGCGAGTGGAATCGTTGGACTATCAAAATACTTGGCATCCGGTTCAACAAAAACTCGCGTTCCAGTGTCTTTTTTGGCGCAAGTGCCGAGCACGGATAGTGGCTCGATGACATCGCCACCCGAGAACACCAAGCGATTAATTTGCCCTTCGCGGCGCACTTCGACTTCTAAACGGGTCGATAAGGCATTAGTAACCGACACGCCAACGCCATGCAAGCCGCCAGAAAACGCATACGCGCCGCCGTCTTTTTTGTCGAACTTGCCGCCCGCGTGTAATTGCGTAAACACCAATTGCACCGTCGGCACGCCCTCTTCGGGGTGAATGCCGACCGGAATGCCACGGCCATTGTCTTGCACGCGCAGCGATTGATTGCGGTACAAAGTGACGTCGATTTGCGTCGCATAGCCACCGAGTGCCTCGTCGGCCGCGTTGTCGATGACTTCTTGGCAAATGTGCAGTGGATTATCGGTGCGGGTGTACATGCCAGGACGGTGGCGGACAGGATCAAGGCCTTTTAAGACCTTGACGGAAGATTCGTCGTATTTAGGAGCTGCCATTGTTTCACGTGAAACCGGTAAAAAGATTGGGGAGAAGTCTAGCAGAGAACGGCAAAGCTTGAGTCTTTGAGGGACACGAAAGGCAAGAAAAAAAAGATTTTCGTAGGAGCGGCCTTGGCCGCGAAAGCTGTGTGGATAAGAAACCTTGCAAGTGCTTGTATCGAAATGCATTCGCAGGCAAGCCTGCTCCTACGAGTTTCTTGTGTTTTTCGTGATCTAAATTATTGACGTATCGCCATGCAAGCATTATTAAATATAGCTAGCAAGGCAATACAGCTACTCAATACCACGCCGATACTGAATCGCCTCAGCCAAGTGGGCTTTGGTAATTGACGGACTATTCGCTAAATCGGCAATCGTGCGCGCGACCCGTAAGACTCGATGATAGGCACGCGCCGACCAGCCTAACTTTTGCACCGCCGCCTGCAATAAAGCCAAGCCTGCGGCATCGGGCTGGCAATGTTCATCCAACGACGCACCGAGTAAAGCAGCGTTGTGGTGTCCTTGCCGAATCTGTTGCCGTTGCCGCGCTGCGCCGACTCGCTCTCGGACTGGCGCACTGCCTTCACCCTGACCGCGCGCCAATAAGATCGCTTCGGGTATTGCGGGCACTTCGACGACCATATCGATGCGGTCGAGTAGCGGCCCAGAAATCCGCCCCCGATAGCGCGCGATTTGCTCAGGTGTGCAGCGACAGGCTTTTTGCGGATGCCCCAAATAGCCGCAAGGGCACGGATTCATCGCGGCAACGAGCTGAAATCGAGCCGGAAACTCGGCTTGCCTTGCCGCACGGGAAATGTGAATTTTGCCGCTCTCTAAAGGCTCACGCAGCACTTCTAAAACCTTGCGATCAAATTCTGGTAGCTCATCTAAAAATAAAACACCGTGATGCGCTAAGGAAATTTCGCCCGGTTGTGGCACGCTGCCACCGCCCACCAAGGCCACACTCGATGCAGTATGGTGCGGACTGCGAAAGGGGCGTTGCCCAAATTGACGAGGATCGAGGCCATTTTGTCCTAATGACTGCACTGCCGCCGCTTCGAGTGCTTCGTGCTCTAATAGCGACGGCAACAATCCGGGCAAGCGTTGCGCCAGCATGGATTTCCCTGTACCCGGCGGGCCAATCAATAACAGCGAATGATTGCCAGCGGCAGCGACTTCTAAAGCGCGCCGCGCCGCCGACTGGCCTTTAACATCAGCAAGATCAGGATAGATTGGCGTGGGGATTTCACTGGGTGGTACTGCGGTAGCAAGTCCATCACCGCCGAGTAAATGCCGGCAAACTTGTAAAATATGTTCCGCCGCCAATACGGTTGCATCTTGAATTAAGGCCGCTTCGGCGCTACTAGCAGTACTAATGACCAAAGTACGCTTTGCATCACGCGCGGCCATCGCCAAAGCCAGTCCACCGCGCACAGCTCGCAGCTGGCCTGTTAATCCCAATTCACCGGCAAATTCGTATTCGGCGAGCCGATCACACGGCAATTGCCCGCTGGCCGCAAGAATCCCAACCGCAATCGCCAAATCATAATGCCCAGTGCCTTTGGGCAAATCAGCGGGCGCCAAATTCACAGTGATTCTTCGATTCGGAAATTCAAATCCAGCCACTTGCAAAGCGGCCCGCACGCGCTCGCGTGACTCGCGCACCTCGGTATCTGCCAGCCCAACCAAGTTGAATGCAGGTAGGCCATTGGCCAGATGCACTTCGACTGTTACGGATTGGGCACATAATCCATCGAGCGCCCTTGAATACAAAACGGCAAGCGACATAGGTGAGTTCACGGTGCTATGCTAATTCATACAGTGTAAGCAGGAAATCAGGATTAAATGGAACAATCGACATCGTCAATGCCAAACTTTCGCAATCTTGGTGTGTTGCTGCGCGCCTTGGTGCTGATTCATTTGGGCGTGTTGATCTATGTATTGGTAACAATTAATCATTGGAGCGAATGGAGTAGCAAACTCACCGAGGCCAGCTTGTGGGTTGAGCCTGTTTTGCTGATTTCATTGGCGGGGTTGGCGCTATTTAGTACGCCCTTGCAGCGGCTCAATTACCGTCATGCGGTCGTGGCGGTTTTAGCTTGGGTGCTGCTCGTCTCTTGGGGAATGGCGGCCCTCTTTCAACAACTATTGCCAATGGAACAAGAGCGAATGCCGTTTCGCTTTGAGTTCGTGACCCTCAGTGTGGCAGTTTTGCTACTACTGCATTTTCAATTATGGATACGCGCCTTATCACCTAGACTGGCTGAAGCGCGCTTAGTGGCTTTGCAGGCGAGAATTAGGCCACATTTTTTCTTTAATAGTTTAAATGCGGTGCTATCTTTAATACGCAGCCAGCCGAAGTTGGCTGAAAAACTGCTCGAAAACTTATCTGATTTATTTCGGGTGGCGATGGGTTCAGATACAGGGCTTTCCACCATGGCGCGCGAAGTCGAATTAGCGCAAGGTTATTTGGAAATTGAGAAAGTCCGCTTAGGTGATCGACTTCACGTGGAGTGGCATATTGATAAGATGCCCAAGCTAGCTTCAATTCCACCGCTGATCTTGCAACCTTTACTCGAAAATGCGATTTACCACGGCATTGAACCCAATATTGAAGCAGGTATCATCCAATTGAATGTGTTTCGAATTCGCGATGAAGTACATATCAACATTCGAAATCCTTTGTTAAACCACATACCGCTGCGACGCGGCAATGGCATGGCGCTAGACAATGTACGCGAACGTTTACTGCTGTATTACGATGCTGAAGCGAATCTCAGCATAAATTCAGGAAACGACTATTATCAAATACATATCACGCTACCCTATCGGGAGCTTTAACAATGAATGCTGCGTTACGACTGTTTCTCGTTGATGACGAATTACCGGCTTTGAATCGTCTGCAAGACATTCTGAGCGATTGCGCACATGAGTGCCCTAATCAAGTCATCGGCACCGCCACCAATGGCATGAGCGCATTGCCGCAAATTGCCGAGCACGATATTGACGTGGTGATTTTGGACATCCAAATGCCACAAATGAGTGGCATCGAAGTCGCCAAAAAGTTAATGAATCTCGCCAAACCGCCAGCCGTCATTTTCGCTACGGCGTTTGAAGACTATGGCGTCGCCGCATTTGATGTGCAGGCGGTGGATTATTTGCTCAAACCGATCCGCCAAGACCGCTTACTGACTGCCTTAAAGCGTGTTTTAGAGCTGCGTAAACCCAGCAGCACGACTGAAACACTTCGGCATGAGGGAATGCGTAGCCACTTTAGCGTCACTGAGCGCGGTCGAATTCATCTGATTCCCACCAGCGAAGCGCGCTTTCTGAAGGCCGAACAAAAATACATCACGCTACGCACCCGTGATCGTGAATATTTACTCGAAGATTCACTCACCAAGCTCGAAGATGAATTTGGATCAAAGTTTGTGCGGATTCACCGCAATTGTTTGGTGTCTCGCGATAATATTGCAGGGTTCGAACGCGAAGTTCAAGACGGTGGCGAAGCGCATTGGGTCGTCGTGTTGCGCGATGTGCCAGAACGCTTGCCAGTCAGCCGTCGGCAGCAACACATCATCAAAGATTTCAAAAAAGGTCATGATGGATAATTTTAGTATTAACACCCCCTCACTACTTTTTCCTGCTATTTCCTTGCTGATGCTCGCCTACACCAATCGCTTTCTAGCGATATCCAGCATTATTCGTCAGTTGTACGAGCATCACACCAGCAATCCCCATGAAAATATTTTGCGCCAGCTCGACAATCTGCGCCAACGCGTTTGGCTTATTCGCTATATGCAAGCACTCGGCATTAGCAGCTTGTTACTGTGTATTGTGTCGATGATTTTGATATCGATGAACATGGCTAATTCTGCGCAAGGATTGTTTGTCGCCAGCCTCGTCCTGATGACCGGTTCTTTGGTTTTGTGCCTGCTTGAAGTGATGGTGTCAGACGCAGCACTCAAAATCCTGCTGTCCGATATCGAAAAAGACCTCAAAAAACCTTAATTTCCCAGTTTGGTAACCTTATGTCCAACACGAATCAAGCCTATCCAATTGGCACGCCAGGCATTGCTTGGGGCGCGGCAGAACGCGCAACTTGGTTAGCGCTGCAACTCGTTCAACGCAGCTATCTCGCCGAAGTCATCACCCCATTAACCACGCTGCTTTTAGATCGAGACTCAGCCATCGCTGATGCCGCAGAACTGGTCGAATACGGCGTATTAGATTATCAGGCGCAAGGTTTCGGACTATATCCACTGTATGTGGTGCGCAGTCGCCATTGGCAAACGGATCGCCCAACCGTGCTCGTGACCGGTGGCGTGCATGGCTATGAAACCAGCGGCGTGCAAGGCGCGCTACAATTTATCGCGCAGCACTTTACTCAGTACAGCGCGCAGGTCAATTTGCTGGTATTGCCCTGTATCAGCCCGTGGGGCTATGAAACGATCAATCGCTGGAATCCAAACGCGATTGATCCCAATCGCTCGTTTGTCGCTGCCAGCGCGTCCGCCGAAGCTGCCGCTGCGCTGGCTTTTGTGCAGACGCAAGCCGAAAAAGTGCTGGTACATATCGACCTACACGAAACCACCAACACCGATAACAGCGAATTTGGCCCCGCCAAAGCCGCCCGCGATGGCGCTGCATTTGAATATCACGACATACCCGATGGCTTTTATTTGGTTGGCGACAGCGAAAACCCCGCGCCCGATTTTCAGCGCGCCCTCATTGCCGCCGTCAGCCAAGTGACGCACATTGCCGAGGCGGATGCGAAAGGCTGCCTGATTGGTGCGCCAATAGAACAATGCGGCGTCATCAACTATGCCAAAAAAGCACTCAGATTATGCGGCGGTATGACTGATGCAACTTATGTCACCACCACCGAAGTTTATCCCGACAGCCCCAACGCCAGCCCCGCGCAATGCAATCAAGCGCAAGTCGTTACGATCTGTGCGGCGATAGATTACGCGCTGCAACCGCGTTAATTTAAGTGGCGCTGATGTCTTGGCAAGCCCATCGAAATCAGCGCGGCCAGCGTGATAAACGCTGCCGAAATCCACAAGCAAGCGGCGAGGCCGGCGGTTTGGTAGACCCAACCCGATAACACCGTACCGATCAGCCGCCCCATCGCGTTGGCCATGTAATAAAAGCCAACGTCGAGCGAGGCGCCGTCTTCTTTGGCGTAGCTCACAATCAAATAGCTGTGCAGCGAGGAGTTGATGGCAAATAGCACGCCAAACAGCAATAAGCCACCGACCAGTATTGCCTCCAAGCCATTATTAAAATTAACTCCCATAGCAATACCCGCCGTTAATACCGCCAGCGGAATCGCCCATAACATCGCGGCGCGACCATCGGGGACTTTGCCGGATTTTTTGCCGGTTAAATACGGTGCCAGCGATTGCACGATGCCGTAGCCAATCACCCAGCAGGCAAAAAACGTCCCCACAGCCCAATCGGCCCAGCCCAAAGTGGTCGCCATAAACACCGGCAGCGCCACGACAAACCACACATCACGCGCGCCAAACAAGAACAGCCGCGCTGCCGACAAAATATTCACTGCACGGCTGCTGGAAAAAATCTCGCCAAATTTGGGCTTGTTTTTCGCCTTGCCCAAGTCCGATTTCAAACTCATCAGGCTAGCAATCCACACCACGAGCAACACGCCCGCCATTGCCCACATTGCGCCCGCAAAACCTAAAGTCGCCAGCAATACGCCGCCGAGGAAAAACCCAACGCCTTTGAGCGCGTTTTTCGAGCCAGTCAGCACTGCAACCCACTGAAAGAGTTTCCCTTCCGCGCCAGCGGGAACGAGGGTTTTAATACTACTTTTGGCGCTCATTTTATTCAGGTCTTTGGCGATGCCCGACAAGGCTTGCGCCGCCATCACCCACGGCACCGTCAGCATCGCCGTTGGCACCGTCAACGCCAGCAGCGCAATCACTTGCAGTCCAAGGCCGATATTCATCGTTTTATTCAAACCAATCCGCGCCCCCAACCAGCCACCAACCAGATTAGTAACGACACCAAAAATCTCGTAAAACAAAAACAGCAGCGCGATATTGATTGGTGAAAAACCCAGCTGATGAAAATGCAGCACCACCAACATCCGCAGCGCGCCATCGGTCAGCGTAAACGCCCAGTAGTTGCCGGTGATGATGAGGTATTGGCGGATTTGGGGGGAAAGGGTTAAGTACATGAGTAATCCGAGTATAGAGTTGGTATTGACTTGCACGTCATTATTTTCGTTACCTGTAGAGCAATACATCTCAATGTGAGGCTTCGATCGTGTTGCATAGGGTTGTAACAGGCGAGTTGAGTTACACCGAAACAAGCGACTTGATGGCATTCGCATTCGTTTATTGGCCCGCTACGCACTGCCGTTTATCCATTTTGTGGGTCACAAATCAGGCTGAATGCTAAGTTGAATTGCGAGTCATCAAGCAAGATTAACGTTCAGGCTTACAAAATAAGATCTCCATTCACAGAGGTACAGTTCAATGCTAAAAGGATCATTTGTTATTTTGATGTTTTTAGGTTCCATTACCAGTCAAATACTCGCGGTCATTAATGGCTCAGCTGTTTGGTTTATTGTGGGCTTAGTGCTTCTGGTGCTGGCCGTATTGACTCGGCGACAGTTGGTCATTCAACCCTCTGAAAATTTTTATGACCAACAGTTATCAGGGCCTACCAAAGCCATCCTTATTACCTTAATTGCACTTCCGCTCATGTACTGGCTTTATACCATCGCTTGATGTTTCAAGCGCTCAGTTCAGCTGCTGTCCCAATCGAACCAGCGGCTATTCATCCATCAGACAAAGCGACCTAGGCATTTCATCTTCCAGTTCACCATCAACGCATAAAGCATCCAGCTCCTGACCGAATACCTTAAAGCCAAGCGATGGGTATCAACGAATCGCTTGGCTATTCATCGTATTCACACCAAGATTGAGCTGCCAATCGCAAGGCTTGATAAGCCCAAGCATCAGCGGGTGTGCGACGACGTATGTTCATACTTAGCTCACTAAATAGGGACGAATATTGCGCATCGTACGCGCAACGTAGTCTTCTTTTTCCCCAACAGGGGCGACGTAGTCAATGGCTTCTGCTGCTGCGGCTTCGCCCTGCGTTTTGGCGATGACCCATGCGGCCAAATATATCGACGACAGGCAACCACCGGCGGTAGCGATATGACCGTTGGCGAAAAAGGGCTGATTGACAACCTCAACCCCCGCCTCGACCACCCAAGGTTTGGTCGTCAAATCAGTACAAGCGGGGATTTGCTTTAAAAGGCCCAATTTCGCCAGCAGCAACGTGCCCGAACACTGCGCGCCAATCAGTTGCCGCGTGGGGTCAAGTTGAAGCTGCGCCAAAATCGCTTCATCCGCTGCAATGTCACGCGTTTTCATGCCGCTGCCAAACAATACGACATCCGCCGAACAGGCATCAGCAAGGGTAGATTGCGCATGGATGGTCACGCCATTCATCGACGTCACCGTCGGCGTCGGGCTTGCGAGCGTCACCCGCCAGCCCGGCGTTTTCACCCGATTCAAAATGCCCAAGGCAATAAAAGAATCTAGCTCGTTAAAGGCATCAAAAGTCAGAATGGCGATGTGCATTGGTGCTACCTATCTTCAAGTGCCTGCGGTAGAGGCACAATCGTTGAATAAATAATATTTCAATGTATGTAGAGCAAAGCATTTGTGTGGAATGGCCTACAAGCCATACATCATGATTTTGATCTATTTACGCTTAACTCGGTTAAAAAACCGTCTACTTCACGCTCATTTTTAAGGCAAAACCGCAAGCGAGTAAAATTTGAAAATATCGCCTGATGAGCATGAAATGAGCAATCATCTCGTCGATCGCGATACGTCGATGCCCAGTTAATCAGTTTGCTCAAGCTCAATTCGGATTGTTCCCGCCCCATATGAAGCTGGCTTTCAGAGCCGCGCTGGCGAAGGCGTTGCTCGCATAGCTCCCCCTCCATATCGAGCCAGATCAATAGATCGGCGTCAGGTAAGTAGTGCGCTGCCAGCGCGCCAAATACACCTTCGACAATCCAACTTTGCTGGGCCAAACTGTGTTCAATTAATTGCGACACATCGGCATGCGGACGCTTGGTATTGAATCCATTTGCTTCCCAAAATAGCTCATCCAGATGAATGAGTGGCGCTTGAATTGTTTTGGCTAAATGCTTGGCCAACCAAGTTTTCCCGCTTCCACTATTCCCGATAATGGCAATTTTCATAAGGTTTCTTTTTATGGATAAGTCAAAACTTCATTTTCGTCGGAGCGGGCTTGTTCGCGAATGTTTGCGGAACCACTACGCCTCGTATTGACACTGCTTTCGCGAGCAAGCTCGCTCCTACGGGTCTTACTGAGTTGGTTTACTAAAAAATAGATGTATTACCTTCTGTCCATTTATTATCAATACCTAGAAGGCAATACCCAACTCTTACTTCTTATCCGCCAAGCCTACCTGCCGCACCAACTCAGCCGTGCGGTTCACATAGCCCCATTCATTGTCGTACCACGCGTAGAGTTTGAGTTGCGTACCGTTGATGACCATCGTAGAGAGTGCATCGATAATGGATGAACGTGCGTCGCCACGGTAGTCAATCGATACCAGTGGGCGCTCTTCATAGCCCAAGATATCTTTCAGATACGTTTCCGATGCGGCTTTCAGTAGACCATTCACTTCTTCAACCGTCGTTGCGCGTTCTAGCTCGAACACGCAATCAGTCAGCGAGGCGTTGGTCAGCGGTACGCGAACGGCGTGGCCGTTCAGGCGGCCTTTCAGCTCAGGGAAGATTTCGGTAATCGCGGTGGCCGAGCCGGTCGAAGTCGGAATCAAACTAGTGCCGCACGAGCGTGCGCGGCGTAGGTCTTTGTGCGGTGCGTCGATGATGGTTTGTGTGTTGGTCAGATCATGAATCGTCGTCATGCTGCCGTGGCGGATGCCGAGTTGTTCGTGAATCACTTTCACCACCGGCGCGAGGCAGTTGGTCGTGCAGCTCGCTGCGGTGACGATGCGGTGGATGGCGGGATCAAACAAATGATCATTCACACCGACGACGACATTCAGAACACCTGCTTCTTTGACTGGCGCGGTGACGACGACGCGTTTCACGCCTTGATCGAGGTAAGCTTGCAGTAGTACGGTGGTTCGCATTTTGCCTGATGCTTCGATGACCACATCGCAGCCGGACCAATCGGTATCGCCAATCGCTTTGTTGCGCGTGGTTTTGATGCGTGCGATTTTATTAGATGCATCAGCAATCACAATATCATCGCCGTCCGTGCCCGCTTCGTGCGCCCAGCGGCCATGCACCGAGTCGAAATTGAGCAAATGAGCCAACGTCGCCGCGTCGCCTGCTGGATCATTGATCTGCACAAATTCGATGTCCGGATTACCCCACGCAGCGCGCAGTGTTAAACGCCCCATACGGCCAAAGCCGTTGATGCCTACTTTGATGGTCATTTTCTGTCCTTTTTATGCTTGGCCGATATCGGCGATATGTTGTTTAAGCGCGAGCTGATCGAGTTTTTCCAGCGGCAGCGCGACGAGTAAATCAAGGCGATGACGCAAAATCGCCAGCGTGTGATTAAAGCTGTGTTGTTGTTTTTCTTCATCGCCAGTGCACAGCGGGTGCTCGATATTCCAGTGCGCCAGCGTGGGGATCCCATGCCAAGCTGGGCAAGTTTCGCCTGCGGCGCGATCACAAAGGGTAAATACCAAGTCCATTTCGGGTGCGTCGGCTTGGG
Source organism: uncultured Deefgea sp. (assembly GCA_963511125.1). Taxonomy (GTDB): domain Bacteria; phylum Pseudomonadota; class Gammaproteobacteria; order Burkholderiales; family Chitinibacteraceae; genus Deefgea. The sequence goes on from CAUPHX010000011.1 coordinate 18,587, forward strand.
CAAATTCATCCCAGCTTTTGCTGCGTAAATT
>CAUPHX010000012.1:0-18084 GCA_963511125.1 uncultured Deefgea sp.
CCGCGTATGACTCAGACTTTGATATTCTTTCATTTGAAACTCCTTCTCTTGGTCGAGATAGAAGCTTCACAACGACCGAAGCATAGGTCAAACCTTGGTGAGTCCCCCGGCAGAGCCGGGGGTTTACCTCAGATTAATTAACTCTTTTAATTCTGCAGGTCTGCACCCTGTCATTGCCATGACAGCAATTGCAGTTTTATGTTTTTCTGCTGCTTTTGCAAAAATATCTTCTCTAAAGTTTTGGTGTGCTCTGTAAAATCGTGTAAAGCCATTTTTTTTGCTTTTGCTGTTTGTTTTTTTGCCATCAGTTTTTACTATTTCATCGTCATTAGTTTTCATTATTTTTCTTCTTATTTTAATGTAGTTTTACTTTACAGTTTGCAGAAAACCATCCCCCAATAGTTTTTTCGTTCCTCAAAAATATTGACCCCTTGAAGGGGTGGGTAAGATTTCACTCCTTCGTACCTCATACGTTCAACTTACCCTTGTTCTTTCACGTTTAAACCACGTGAAAAAACATTTAAAACCTTACTTTCTACTATACAGATATGGTTAAGTTTTCAATATTGATTTGACTTATTTTTAATTGTATTCAAAACGTGAAGATTCATATTATCTTGCCTTCAATTTCATCGTCATTTTTACTCTTATCAATCAGAACACTCAATCTTTTTTTCAATGAAACATCTTGCTCATCCATTGAAACCAAAACTTTAGCATTTCCAAATAAGCAAGATTTTTTTCCTGTTCTCCATGCTTGCCAAACTATACTTGGATTCAATACAAATACATTTGTTCCTCCACTTTTCAAAACCTCAATATATTTATTATCTGTTAAATATTTTATTACTCTTGATATTGAAGACTCTGAAAAGCTTAAATGTGTAGCAAGTGCTTTCCCTGATGCTACAACTGCATTAGTTCGATCTGATTGTTCAGCAAGAAAAAGAAATAGCTCTGCAGATTTTGGAGCCTTTGAAATCAATTCACGAATTTTCTGACTAGATTCTTTGTCTTTATATATCATATAAAAATTATCATTCTTCTTTTCCCTCTTAGCAAACTCAGCTTCTTTCTTATCATCTTCTTTAATTTGATTAATTCTTAATCTAACATCTAAATCGTTTATTTTATCTTGAAATGTCATTTATCATATCCTTTTATTTTAATTCTACAAATGAAAAAAGGATTGTCAATAATGAAATTGCAATTTCAAAAACAAGACTAAGTTTTTAGGCATAACCAAATAAATAGATTTCACAAGCTGTGAAATGTGTATTTCATACTGTGCAATTTTTTTGAAGAATAAAACTGCCAAGAATTGCCATAGATATACCTTTCAAAAAACAATGCTTTATTGCCATCTTATATCTTCTTATTAGCTATAGAAAAGTAAAACTAATAAATTTTAAAACCTTAAACCTTGAGGACCAGTCCTCAAACTCCCTATTGAAACGTGAACGTTTTAGTCATTGCTAACGCATTAGATTATTCAAAAATTAGTTTTTCCAGGTGGCACTGAATTGGTCTAGGTGGGTGGACACTTTTTAGTGTCTACCTTTGAGTTTTTATGCTACTATCAATATAATTATTTTATACAAATCAACCACTTAGAACGGGTTTTTTGTGAGGTAGGTTCGAGCCCCATCAGCCACCCCACAAAAAAGAAAGCCCGATATCGATGATGTCGGGCTTTTTTTCGTCTTGGGGAATAGCGATGAGCACTACTTTTTTCTGGCATGACTACGAAACCTTTGGCGCGGTGCCGCGCTTGGATCGCCCGAGCCAATTTGCGGGAATTCGCACCGACAGTGAGCTAAACGAAATCGGTGAGCCGCTGATGATCTATTGCCAACCCGCTAATGATTTTTTACCCGATCCATTTGCCTGCTTGCTCACTGGCATCACGCCGCAAACCTGCCTTGAAAAAGGCGGGCCAGAAAATCAATTTGCCAATCTGATCGAGCGCGAACTCGCTGCACCCGGCACGATTGGCGTTGGCTACAACACGATTCGCTTTGACGATGAAGTCACGCGCTATCTATTCTGGCGCAATTTAATGGATCCCTACGCGCGCGAATGGCAAAACGATTGCTCGCGCTGGGATTTGCTCGACGTGATTCGCGCGACTTATGCCTTGCGCCCTGCTGGTATTCAGTGGCCGACCAACGATGAAGGCAAAGTGAGCTTTAAGCTAGAAATGCTCAGTGCGGCCAACGGTTTGGTTCACGAAGCAGCGCACGATGCGCTGTCTGATGTACGCGCGACAATTGCACTGGCGCGCCTAATCCGTGAAAAACAACCACGTCTGTTTGATTTCTGTCTGGCGCTGCGCAAAAAGGATCGGGTATTCGACGAGATCAATCTCGCCAATCCAAAACCGTTTATTCATATTTCCGGCATGTACGGCGTGGAACGCGGCAATTTAGCGATTGTCTGGCCGCTGGCGATGCACCCAAGCAATAAAAATGAAATCATCGTCTGGGATTTAGCTTTTGATCCAAGCGAATTGTTTACACTAGACGCAGCGACGATGCGCGAACGGATGTTTACCAAACTAGCCGACTTGCCCGAAGGCGTAACTCGCCTACCAATCAAAACGATTCATGCGAATAAATCACCGATTGTGGTGAGCAATCTAAAAACACTCAGCGCAGAGCAAGCGGCACTGTGGGGTGTCGATATGGACGTCATTCAAGCGCACGCCGCACAACTCGCCGCGGGTAGTGATTTATCCACCATTTGGCGCGATGTATTTAAACGTGAAAACAGCGGCGATAAAGTGGATGTCGATGCCAATCTGTACGGCGGTTTTGTATCGCCCACCGACCGCCGCACGCTGAATCGCATTCGCACCCTATCACCCGAAAAACTCGCCGTTGAACAAGCGCACTTTGATGATCGCCAATTGGAAGAATTGTTTTTCCGTTATCGCGCCCGAAATTATCCAAACAGCTTGAACGAGCAAGAAGCGCAGCGCTGGGAGCAATGGCGTAGCGACAAGCTATTCGATGGCGCAGCCGGCGCACGTACGCTAGAAGCCTACAGCGAAGAAATTGATCGCCTCTCTGAAGACACTGACGAGCGAGGCGAAGCTATTTTGGCAGCGCTGTATGATTATGCCGAAATGATTGCGCCTGAAATTAATTACTGATGTATTTGAATCTAGCCATTGATTAATAATGGCTAGATTCAAATACCCACTAATGGACAAAATGACACCTCAGCTCAAACAAAAAATCATCGCCGTTTGCCAACAAAAAATCACTCAAAAAGGCGAACAGGTTGGCGTATCGTTTTACGCTTTTTTTGCCAACAAAAACGACAATCCAGCACTACTGATGGAAGCGGCGACGTGGTGGATTCAAACGCACCGGCTCGACCATTTTGAAAAAGCGGTCAAGATCAAAGCAATGGTCGAGCGTTTAGAAAACTCAAGCGAATGATGCTGCCAGCACCTGCCGTGTCCATTTTAAATTCACGATGAACAAGGTATTTCTCACCAGGCATTCCTCACTAGACATTGATCTACAATACATTGCAAGCAATACCCATTACGACTGACGCCCCATCCATTGCTCAATGACTTTTTTTAAGTTCTCTATTTTGACGGGTTTGGATAAGAAATCATCCATCCCCGCCGCTTGGCAGCGCTGGATGTCCTCATTAAAGGCATTGGCGGTTAAGGCAACGATGGGCGTTTTACTTTTTTCATTCGTCATTGCGCGGATGGTGGTCGTGGCGACAAAGCCATCCATTTCGGGCATTTGGCAATCCATAAACACCAAATCATATTGATTTTGTGCCACCGCCACGACCGCGGCATAGCCGTTCTCCGCTACGTCCACTCGGCAACCGAGTTTTTCCAGCATGAGCACAGCGATTTTTTGATTGACGGGATTGTCTTCCGCCAACAGCACATAGGTTTTGATTTGCTGTTCGGCGATGTGATGCAGTGTCACCAAAGGACGCTCAGCGATCGGCCGACTCTGCAAGCTCAAAGCCTCAATGAGACACTGATGCAACTGTGAGGTATGCAGTGGCAGGGTCAAAAATGCTGAAAATCCCACTTCATGCGCCAACGCGGCCTGCCCTTGCTGGCCAAAAGCCGTGACCAACACCAAGGATAGCTGCGCCGAGTCGGCCTGAGCGTGTATCGCCTGCCCCAAGGCAATTTCATCCAAAATCGCCACGGCAAAATCATGCTCTTGCTGTAACTGTTGCATGGCGGCCTCCGCTGATGCCGCCGTACTGACTTGCATGCCCATGCTATGCAATTGCAGGCTGAGTAATTCACGATTAGCGGCAAAATGATCGACCACCAAGGCCTTTTTGCCCTGCAAGGAAACGGGTAAACGCGGCATGCTTTCGTCAATTTCCGTCTTTCCCAGCAAGAGATTAAAGCGAAAAGTTGCGCCTTTACCGCCCTCACTGTGCACTGAAATTTCGCCGCCCATTGCTTCGGCGAGTCGTTTACAAATCGACAAGCCCAAACCCGTTCCGCCAAACTCACGCGTCGTGGATGAATCGGCTTGAATAAAGGGCTGAAACAACTTGGCTTGTACTTCCGGCGGAATACCGACGCCGCTGTCGGTCACCTCCACGAAAAGCCGATATTGCGTTTCATTCTCTGCGATGGCCCGAACCCGCGCCACGACCTCACCTTGGGCGGTGAATTTGATGGCATTATTGAGTAAATTCAACATAATTTGTCGAATTCGGCTTGGATCTCCACACAGCCGCAATGGAATCATTGGATCAAAAATACACGCCAAATCGAGTTCTTTTTCAAAAGCTTTCGCCGAGACTAAATCCAGCGAATCCTCTAATGTTCGCCGCACATCAAAATCGATGTGCTCAATATCCAACTTGCCCGCTTCAATTTTAGAGAAGTCCAATAGATCATTAATTTGCGCCAGCAGAGCATCGCCACCGGCTTGAATCGCGGCAATGAATTCCTGTTGCTGCCGACTGAGTTCAGTGTCTTGCAATAGCGATGAAAACCCCAGAATCGCATTCAACGGCGTACGAATTTCATGGCTCATATTGGCCAGAAACGCACTTTTGGCCAAACTAGCCGATTCAGCGGCTTTCAGCGCGCCAGCCAACGCGGCCTCGGTCTGTTTACGTAGCGTGAGGTCCAACACGATCGCGCCAAAATAGATCACATTGTCACTTTCCCAGCCTGACAATGACAAAGAGATCGGAAACTCATGTCCTTGTTGATGCAGTGCACTCAGCTCAACTTGGCGCGCCAAATTGCTCATATCCCCCGTTTTGACTCGCTGGGTTAAACCCGCCCAATGCGCAGACTGAAAGCGTTCCGGAATCAAGATCGCCAACTCTTGCCCCACCACATCCGCGGCCATGTAACCAAACACCATTTCTGCGCCAGGGTTAAACGACACAATACGCCCCGCTTGATTTGCGATAATGATCGCTTCATAGGAGGTATCCACCAAGGAGCTAAATTTGGCTTCGGCGGTTTTAAGCGAAGCGGCCATGGTTTTGGACAAACGAATGGCTTTGAGATTGGTCAGCATCAGCGAGCGCACTAATCCAAACAGCAATAGGCTAATCACTAAACCGCCCATCAGAATGAGTCGTTCATTTTGAAGGCTCACTTGCGCAACAAAGCCTTTGCTAGCGGCTACGCGTAATGTCCAGTGATGATTCGGCAAGACTATCTGTAGCTCTTGACGCGCAATACTGCCATTTTCAACACCCACACCATTGGAATACATTTGCGCATCAACCTGCATGGATGAGCCATCATAGATTTGCAGCGCAACACCACTCATGTCTCTGCCTAGTACTGCCAACATAAAGTCGTCCATACGAAACGGACTCGCTGCGAGACCCCGTAATGCAACTCGTCGCTGAGCCACGGTTTCAATCGGCGCGCCATGCTGATAAATCGGGATCATTAAAATAAAGCCATTTTGTGGCTTGACGGCTGTTTCTTGGGCTAATTTTAATTTTCCCGTGATGGTGGTCAGTCCGGTATCACGCGCCATTTTGACGCCGACTTGGCGCACGGATTCAAAGTACAAATCTAAACCAATCGCGCGCTGATTGCGCCAATCTGCCGGCTCAATAAAGACCACGGGCGCATAAATCTCACGCTCACCGGCAGGGCGAACAGTAAAACTAGGCCACACGGCCCTTTGTTGCCGCTCGAATTCTGTTTTTTGTTCGGCGTGAATGTAGGCGGCATAACCGATCGCTTGCACACCAGGCAGTCGCTCTTTGATGAATAAATTCTCCACATACTCCTGCCACTCGGCGCGGCTGAGATCAGGCTTGATCGCAAACAGGCCGCGGGTGCCTTGTAAAATATGTTCGTAGACTTTCAAGCGATCGAAGATACGCTCAGCGATGTCACGGCTTAATACATTAAATTGCTTTTGATTTAAGTCGCGCCGAATAATTTGCGCTTGATGCCAAGCGAGCGTCGTCAGACTAATACCAAGCAGCAAAATGAGCCAAGGGATTAATACGCTACGCGCAGCCTTGCGGTCTGGCTGCAGTTGACGCCGCTCACGCAAATCAGCCGCCAGCGCCAAGCCACTCACACACCACACGGCAATGAAACTATCTAAAGCAATCAAGGCACTATTTAAGTCGGCATCGGCAAATGGGCCACGTCCTTGCAGCGTAGCGATGATCGCCGCAATAACGGAGATAAATACACAGCGCGTTACACCGCGTCCACCGTCTTGCCACGCTGCAATCGCAATCAGCGGCAATAACAGCACGAGCAAGATCGGGTTACTCTCTGCGAATGGGCGCGCAAAAATCAGCCCGAGCACCCCAGCCAAAACCAATACAAATAGGCCGTTGACCGCGAGATTGAGTTCCGGTTTTTGGTCGCGCCATGCAAGCCAGCCGCATAAAATCAGCGGCGTCATCACCAACATGCCGCAGGCGTCCCCGACCCACCATGTGATCAATACGGCCTGCCAAGCAACGGCAGGCACTACGCCGCCCCAAATTAAACTCAAAGTGCCGGGCACCGCGCTGGCCAAACCCGCAATCAGCACCACCAAGACAAAGCGAAATACCGTTTGAAAACGCTGTAATAGATCGGCACTGCCGTTGCTGCGCTGCATGAGCTGGGTACCGACCACCGCCGCAAACGTATTGCCCAAACCAATGGTCGCGCAAACCGTGATGCTGCTGGCATTAATCGGTAAATGGTTGGCGTATAGATTAGCCAAATTAGCCGCAAATGCAGCCAGCGCAATAAAGGGTATTACTCTGTAGCCAATTAGAAACATGGCCGCCAAAGCAATACCAGCTGGTGGCCAAATAGGCGAAACACTGGTATTGGCAAAAGCGAGATTCAAACTGAATTTTGCCACCAGAAAATACAGCACGCCCACCGCAAGGCAAAGCAGGTAGTGACGTTGTGTAGATAAATTCATTTCGTGCCTTTGCATGACCCCAGACCGAACGCTGGGGAACACTCAATATAGGCAAGACAACATCAAAATGTACAATACATCAGCGAACAATCAATGATCGCTGATTTAGGCAAATACCAAGGTTCCGGCCAAAAACAGCATCGTGCCGCCGGTGATGCCATCAATCCATTGCCACGCAACGGGTCGTGACAAATGGCGGGACAGTGCATGTGCGGCAAAACCCAAAACACAAAACCATAGCAAAGAAGCACTTGCGGCACCCAAAATAAAAATCGGCTGCAAATTGACGGGGTACCTGCCACCGATTGAACCCAGGAGCACCACCGTATCTAAATACACATGCGGATTGAGCAGGGAAATCGCCAAAATCGTCAGTAAAGCACGCTTGCCGCTCACTGGCGCCGCGCTGGGTTCGACTGCTAGCGCGGTATTACGATGCAAAATTGCTGCCCAACTACGCAGCCCGTACCAGATTAAAAAGGCCGCCCCACCCCAACGCGCCGCGCCGAGCAAAATCGGCGATGCCTGCACCAAGGCGCCCATGCCAAACACGCCTAAACCGATCAGCAAAGTATCCAAACTGATACAAACCACCAGCGTCTTAACCAAGTGCTGTCGCTGTATCCCCATCCGCAACACATAGGCGTTTTGCGCGCCAATCGCCATAATCAAAGCAGCACATAAACCCAGCGCCTTCACAAAAACCATCCAATCAATCATCTCGTTTCACCTGCACTTTGTATAACTTGATTGTCACAGAAGGTGCAGAACCATTAAATATGATTTAACATTTCTAATTAATGCTTAATTTTCCTTAATAAGCGAGCTAGGTTGGATAAGCCGAAGAAGTTATCCGACCCCAAACTCCGACACAAGGTGAGAACATGCTGGATAGTCGCAAGGGCGAGGCGCTGTTGGCGGTGATTGATAGCGGGAGTTTTGAGCAAGCGGCGGCACAATTGCATTTGACGCCGTCGGCGGTGTCGCAACGCGTGAGCGCACTGGAAAGCCAACTTGGCACGCCTTTATTACACCGCACACGCCCTTGCCGGCCAACACGCGCCGGACAACGCTTGGCGCAATATCTGCGCCGCAGTCATTTATTGGAATGCGAGTTTTTTGTCGAACTCGACGAAGATCAAAATCAAGTACTCTCGGTACCGATTGTCGTCAATCACGATACGCTGGCGACGTGGTTGCTGCCCGCTTTAGCTGATTTTTTAATCACAGAGCGCGTATTGCTTGATATTACGGTCGACGATCAAGACCACACTTATACCTTTCTGGAAAGCGGCCACGCGCTGGCGGGGGTTTCCAGCGAAGCTGAAGCGCTACGTGGCTGCCGCGCCGAACCATTAGGCATCATGCGTTATCGCCTATTGGCGCACCCACAATTTGCTGCACGTTATTTCCCACACGGATTAGCGCGCGAGGCGGCGCGTCATGCGCCATTGATGGTGTTTAACCGCAAAGATGCCTTACAAGCCAATTTTTTACTCGACTCACTCGGATTACCAAGCAGCCACATTCACTGTCATTACGTGCCGTCGAGCGAAGCATTTTTGCAAGCCATTCAACTGGGATTGGGCTACGGCATGGTACCCGAACTGCAATATAGCGCTTTATTGGCCAGCGGCAGCCTGGTGGATCTCGCGCCTGATCGCCCCACCGATGTGAATTTGTATTGGCATTGCTGGCGCGTGCAATCACCCAAACTAGAGCAACTCAGCCTCGCCGTGGTTGCCGCCGCAAAAAATACACTACTACAGGGTATTTAACGCTAGGCATTACTCATAAATTGCTTGATGGCAATACCCATACAAAAACCCCGCAACCAGTGCGGGGTTTTTGTCACGTCATTTGCAAAGCAAGTAACGGGTGTAGTGCGAACTAAAAAGCAATTACGCTTGAACTGCCGCCACTTTACGAGCTGGCAATTTTTCCTTAATACGTGCAGATTTACCTGAACGATCACGGAGGTAATACAATTTAGCGCGGCGAACATCACCACGACGTTTAACTTCGATACCAGCAACTAGTGGAGAGTACGTTTGGAAAGTACGCTCAACACCCATGCCAGAAGAAATTTTACGCACGATAAACGCGCTGTTCAGACCACGGTTACGTTTAGCGATAACAACGCCTTCGTAAGCCTGTAGACGTTCACGAGTACCCTCTTTCACTTTTACGCTAACAACAACAGTGTCGCCAGGTGCAAAATCAGGGATCGCTTTGTTTAAACGAGCAATTTCTTCTTGCTCAAGAATTTGTAACAAATTCATGGATACTACTCCGTGTGTGAAACCGTACCTTCCACCCCACTGCCTAAGCAGTTTGAGCTGCTGAATATTCAGTTTTGAATTCAGCCAGAAGACGAGCTTCCTCTTTAGTTAACTGACGACCTTGCAACAAATCAGGACGGCGTAACCAAGTACGACCGAGCGATTGCTTGAGGCGCCAGCGCCTTATTGCTGCATGATTACCCGACATCAAGACATCAGGCACCATCATACCGCGATAATTTTCGGGACGGGTGTAATGCGGACAATCCAGCAACCCATCCACAAATGAATCTTCCACTGCACTGGCTGCGGTATTGAGCACACCAGGAATCAAGCGGGATACGGCGTCGATCAAGATCATCGCGGGCAATTCGCCACCCGACAATACATAATCACCGACCGAAATTTCTTCGTCAACTTGCGTCTGGATAACCCGCTCGTCAACGCCTTCGTACCGACCACACAACAAAACTAAACCCGGCAATAACGCCAAGGCTTCAGCTTTCTTATGCGTGAGCGGTGCGCCTTGCGGCGACAGATAAATCGTGTGTGGCACACACCCAACATCACGTTGATGCTGCTTGGCCGCAGCCAAAGCCTCATCCAGCGGTGTCGGCAACATCACCATTCCAGGACCACCACCGAAGGGGCGATCATCGACACGATGATAGTTATCCGTGGTGTACGTTCGCGGATTCCACGTTGTTAATCCGATTAAATTTAACTCAACCGCCCGCCGAGTCACCCCGTGCGCACTAATTGCCTCAAACATTTCCGGAAACAAAGTAACAACATCAAATTGCATGCGAACCTAACGCTTTAAGCAAAAGAATTCTTGCTTCGTTGTCTTGCCTTGCCGTACTCAAATGTACTGGCTGCGGCTTCGACGCCTTGCCATAAAATTTTTGCACGCCTACACAAAGCCTGGCGCTTAAGATTAATAATCCAAGCCCCAATCCACGCGCATGACACGCGTTTCAAGATTAACATCCAACACCACATGCCCTACAAAAGGCACCAGACGTTCTGTCGCATCGTCTTTAACCACGATGACATCATTTGCGCCGGTTTCAAACAGCTTCTCAATGACACCCAAGTGCTCATCCTGCTGGTTAATCACCACCAAACCGATCAAATCAGCCCAGTAATATTCACCTTCAGCCGCCGGCGGCATACTGCTGCGTGGGATAAAAATCTCGCTGCCTTTGAGTTCAAAAGCCGCATCGCGGTCATTGACACCCTCTAGCTTGGCGCCCAATTTCTTAGGCTGCACATGCGAATCCACCACAGTATAGGCACGAAAAACACCATTACGCCCAAGCCACCAAACAGGGTAGTTCAGCAGGCTATCGGCGTGTTCGGTATCAGCAACAAGACTAATCCAGCCTTGAATGCCAAAAGCCCCATTCACATAACCCATCGACACCAGATCTTCTGGCATTTCTGCGATTGCGGGCGAGGACTTCTGATTATTTAACACTGATTATTTAGCTGCGTTTTTGATCAAACGAGCAACAGTGTCAGAAGGCTGTGCGCCAACGCCAAGCCAGTAAGTTAGACGATCTTGCGTCAAACGAACTGATTCTTCAGCGCCACGGGCTTGAGGATTGTAAAAACCTACGCGCTCGATGAAACGACCATCGCGGCGATTGCGCGAGTCAGTTACAACGATATTGTAGAAAGGGCGATCTTTTGCGCCACCACGAGCTAGACGAATCACGACCATAATAAAACCCAATATTGGTAATTAGCAGAAAGGCGGCGATTCTGGCAGAAAACAGACTTCGCCGCAAGGATGATGCGCAATTAACTTCCGAACGGTGGAAAAATGTGAGGTGTGAGGCGTGAGGTGCAAGGGGTAAACCAACTAGGTATACACGCCAACAGCTTGAAAATACAAGACCAGGTTAAAATACCCAAGCTACACACCTCACGCCTCACCCCTAACCCTTCACGTATTACATTCCAGGCATCATGCCTTTGAGCCCACGCATCATTTTGGCCATGCCGCCACCCGAGAATTGCTTCATCATTTTTTGCGTTTGCTCGAACTGCTTCAGCAGTCGATTCACTTCTTGTACCGAGACGCCGGCCCCTGCTGCAATGCGACGCTTGCGACTGGCTTTGAGCAACTCAGGCTTACGGCGTTCAAGTGGCGTCATTGAATTAATAATACCTTCAATGCGCGCAACCGATTTATCGTTCACTTGGCTATCAGCCATCGCCGCCATATTGCCCGGCAATTTATCCATCAAGGCAGACATACCCCCCATTTTCTTCATTTGTTGAATTTGGGTTTTAAAATCTTCCAAATCAAATCCCTTACCGGATTTGACCTTCTTCATCATTTTCAGCGCTTCAGCTTCATCGACCGAATTCTTGACATCTTCGATCAAAGAAAGCACATCGCCCATACCCAGCACGCGACTGGCCATCCGATCTGGATGGAAAGGCTCTAGTCCGGTGAGCTTTTCACCGGTACCCAAGAACTTAATCGGCTTGCCGGTCACGTGGCGTACCGACAAGGCGGCACCGCCGCGCGAATCACCGTCCATCTTGGTCAGCACAATACCGGTCAATGGCAGCGTCGCATTAAAGGCCTGTGCGACATTGACCGCATCCTGCCCCTGCATCGCGTCCACAACAAACAAAGTCTCAACGGGATTGACAGCCGCATGCAGCGCTTTAATCTCGGCCATCATCGCTTCATCAACCGCCAAACGACCGGCCGTATCCACAATCAATACATCGTAAAAATGACGCTTGGCATGATCAATCGCTGCCAGCGCGATATCGACTGGTTTTTGCGTTACATCAGAAGGGAACCAATCGACACTGAGTTGCCCCGCCAGCGTTTTGAGCTGTTCAATCGCAGCCGGGCGATACACGTCCGCCGACACCAAAAGCACTTTTTTCTTTTGCGTTTCTTTTAATAGCTTGGCTAATTTACCTGAGGTCGTCGTTTTACCCGCCCCTTGCAAGCCTGCCATCAAAATCACCGCTGGCGGCACTGCAGCGAGATTGAGCGCATCATTTTGCACACCCATCAGCTTGGTCAGTTCTTCGTACACCACGCCAATCAAGGCTTGACCTGGCGTAAGGCTACCAACGACTTCTTGTCCTTCGGCGCGAACTTTGACATCGGCGATAAATTGCTTGACCGCAGGCAAAGCCACATCCGCCTCAAGGAGCGCCATGCGCACTTCGCGCAGCGCATCCTTCATATTGTCTTCAGTCAAGCGGGCGTTACCGCGCAGCGTTTTAACGACGCCACCCAAGCGGCCAGACAGATTTTCAAACATGCGTTACACCTTTAATGCGGTTGATGCCGAGTTGGCACCGACTCTGTTAGACTAAACAATCGACATTTTACCCTGAATTGACGTGCTTACCCTGCTTACGCCACTCACATTAATTATTTACCTGCTGCTCGGCTGGCACTTTTGCCAAATTCGACTGATTGGGGATACGACTGCACGCAAAACACCCGAACTCTTACTGCTGCTCGCAGGCGGCGTCACCCACGGCACAGCGGTACTCATGCCCTTATTTAGCCAGCAGCAACTTCATTTTGGTGCTGCGGAATCGTTATCCCTCACCGCCTGGCTAAGCTTAATTGTTTACATCCTGGGAAGGCAACGCTGGAAGCTCGACGGACTTGAGCCGCCACTTTTCGGCTTTATTGCGAGTTTTTTACTCCTCTCTATGATCTTGCCCACAGGCCACGCCATCAGCTACGTACAAAACAGCTTGTCACGCAGTCATTTTTTGCTCGCGATGCTGGCACAAGGCTTGATTGTCAATGCAGCCGCCATTGCTATCTTAATGCGTTTTTCCGACAAAAACCTCCACCAAAACAGCAAGAAAATTTTGGCGCGCACTCTGCCGCCACTTTTAACACTTGAAAAACTACTATTCAGTTGTGTCGCAACTGGCTTCACTCTGCTCACCGCAGCCCTGATCACGGGCATTATTTTCTCAGAACAAAGCACAGGCTTACTACTCGCTTTGTCGCACAAAACGATTTTTGCCCTAGCATCATGGGTGATCTTCGGCACACTTCTCGCTGGAAGAGTAATGTATGGCTGGCGGGGCCGTTTTGCTGCCAATTGGGCGCTTGCCGGATTCAGCCTACTATTTCTGGGCTATATTGGCACACGTATTGCCCTGGAAGTATTTCTAAACAAGGGATAGGTAGCTATACCAAGAAAAATGACATCACATCACTTACAATCGAGAGACTCAATGCTATTAAGCCAAACTCACCAGAACAAAATCTAAGGCGCCGACGCTGATACAACACTGAGCAACTGCCGCAACAACAGCGCACCGCCAATCGACTGACATCTGCTAGACTGCAAGCAAAAAAGATAAAGCTCTCGTATAGTGAGCTAACACCCATTTCAACCAATAAATGCTTTGGAGTTACCTCGCGCTTATGACCGCCCCTCATATTTCTGGGCTTGCACGGCTTTTAGTGCAACACGGACGCTTAGTCGAAGCCGATGCTGAAGCTTTGCAGACGACAGCTGCAAGCAACAAAACCACATTTATTGAGCAGCTCATTCAAAGTAAGAAAATGTCAGCACGCGAAGTGGCTGACTTCTCGTCGAAGACGTTTGGCTACCCGCTTCTCGACCTTGATCGGGTTGATCCAAGCTACATTCCGCAAGGCATCCTTGATGCCAAAGCCATGCAAGCCCAGCGACTAGTACCGCTGTATAAACGCGGCACAAAATTGTTCATTGGGATTTCCGACATTACCAATATGGCAGCAGTTGAAAACGTCCGTTTTCAAACCAACGCCCAAGTCGAGCCGATTATTGTAGAGGACCCTAAGCTCGCCATACTACTGGGTAAAATGATGGAGGCTAGTGGCGCCAATCTTAAGGATATGGTGATTGACGAAGCCGACTTAGAAATGGCCGGCGGTGACGACCAACCCGCACAAGACAATGCTGCAAACCTCGAAATTGATGATGCACCTGTCGTAAAGTACCTACAAAAAATGCTGATGGACGCCATCAACCAAGGCGCGTCCGATATCCACTTTGAGCCATACGAAAAGTTTTTTCGTATACGCTACCGTGTCGATGGCATTTTACGCGAAGTCGCAACCCCGCCACTTGCGATCAAAGAAAAAATATCTTCGCGAATTAAGGTTATTTCGAAGCTAGATATTTCAGAAAAACGCGTCCCACAAGATGGCCGCATGAAGCTGGTTTTATCAAAAAGTAGAGCGATTGATTTCCGGGTTTCTACCTTGCCAACGATGCATGGTGAAAAAATCGTGATGCGGATTTTGGACCCCTCCTCAGCAACCCTTGGCATTGATGCTTTGGGCTATGATCCAGACCAAAAAGCGACCATTCTTGAAGCAATTCACCGCCCCTATGGCATGGTATTGGTAACGGGTCCAACGGGGTCGGGCAAAACAGTTTCACTTTATACTTGTTTAAACCTACTCAATAAGCCCGACATTAATATATCCACGGCAGAAGACCCTTGCGAGATTAATTTACCAGGAATTAATCAGGTCAATGTAAATGACAAAGCAGGACTTACGTTTTCTGCTGCGCTTAAAGCATTTCTGCGGCAAGATCCAGACATCATCATGGTCGGTGAGATTCGTGACCTAGAAACTGCCGACATTGCGATTAAGGCAGCACAAACAGGACACATGGTGTTCTCTACACTACACACCAATGATGCCCCCACCACATTGACACGGATGCTGAACATGGGCATCCAACCGTTTAATATTGCCTCATCAGTAATTTTAATTACCGCACAACGCCTCGCACGACGCCTATGCAGCTGCAAACAACCTGTCGACATTCCAGAAGCGGCACTCTTAAGCGCAGGGTTCGACCAAAGTGATCTTGATGGTAGCTGGAAGGCTTACGGACCTAAAGGCTGCGAAATTTGCAAAGATTCCGGCTATAAAGGTCGTGTTGGCATTTACCAAGTTATGCCCATTACCGACGATCTAAATCGAATTATCATGAGCAACGGCAATGCAATCGACATTGCCGACCAAGCGCGGAGAGAGGGAGTACTCTCATTGCGCGAGGCAGGATTAAGAAAAGTAAAACAAGGCCTAACTTCTCTCGAAGAAATTATGGCCGTAACTAACGAATAGAGGCCCAATATGGCAGCCCCAAAAAAAGCAACAACTACCGCCGTCAAAGAATTTACCTTTCACTGGAAAGGCAAAGATAAAACAGGCAAAGCCGTCAGCGGTGAAATGCGCGCAAGTGGTGAGGCCGTCGTGAAAAACACACTACGCCGCCAAGGCATTAACATTGCTAGCGTGAAAAAAGTACGCATGCGCGGCGGCAGCAAAATTACTGAAACAGATATTGCGATGTTCACCCGCCAGCTGGCAACCATGCTGAAATCTGGCGTTCCGCTTTTGACCTCTTTTGATATTGTCGCCAAAGGCCACGCCAACCCTTCGGTAACAAAACTATTGATGGAAATTAAAACCGACATTGAAACTGGCTCATCACTCACTCAAGCCTTTAGAAAGCACCCACTCCAGTTTGATGCTTTGTATTGCAACCTAGTACAAGCTGGTGAGCAAGCCGGTATTCTTGATGCCTTACTAGCTAGACTGGCGACATACAAAGAAAAAATCCTCGGCGTCAAAAAGAAAATCAAGTCAGCGATGTTCTACCCTACAGCTGTCATTGTTGCAGCCTTTGTTATTACTGCTGTCATTATGATTTTCGTCATTCCGGCGTTTAAAGATTTATTTTCCAGCTTTGGCGCCGATCTACCAGCACCTACGCTGTTCGTAATGGCTGTCTCAGACTTCTTTGTGTCATATTGGTATTTAATTTTTGGCGGTATATTTGGTGGTTTCTGGCTATTTATGAATGCTTGGCGTAGGTCAGAAGCCATGCAAATTTTTATGGATAGGTTAATTTTACAATTACCCATCTTTGGGGCCATTGTAAAAAATGCAACAATCGCACGCTGGACACGTACTCTAGCAACCATGTTTGCTGCTGGGGTACCGCTCGTAGAATCACTTGAGTCTGTTGGCGGAGCTGCAGGTAATTACATTTATAAAATCGCAACCAAAAAAATCCAATCCGAAGTTAGTACTGGTACTAGCCTGACTGTCGCAATGCAAAATGCAAATGTATTCCCAAACATGGTCATGCAAATGACATCAATCGGAGAAGAGTCGGGTTCACTAGATGCGATGCTAAGCAAGGTCGCCGACTATTATGAAGAAGAGGTCGATAACGCAGTCGAAGCCCTCGCGAGCCTAATGGAGCCTATCATCATGGTGGTGCTTGGCACATTAATTGGCGGGCTAGTTGTCGCAATGTACTTACCAATTTTCAAAATGGGGGCCGCTGTTGGTTGATTCTCTATACTTACTACCCGAAACAGCAATGTTCATAATATTAATAGGCATCCTAGGTTTACTGGTAGGTAGCTTTTTGAATGTAGTCATTCATCGACTACCCATCATGCTTGAGATTGAATTCAGGGCCGAATGTGATTCATTTATTGAAAACAGCGCAGATAGTCAGTCAAATAAATCAACATACAACCTAATATTACCTCGCTCTGCTTGCCCACACTGCCAACACCAAATAACGGCTCTTGAAAACATTCCAGTAATTAGTTGGCTAGTCTTGCGCGGCAAATGCAGCAATTGCAAAGCCCCTATTAGCTCACGCTACCCTATTATTGAGCTATGCACGGCCATCATTTCTGCGGGATTGGCTTGGCACTTTGGCTTGTCTACCGAATTATTTGGCGCTTTGATTTTGGCTTGGTTTTTAATTTCCTTAATCATGATTGATGCAGATACCTACCTGCTCCCAGATAGTATGACACTCCCACTAATATGGCTTGGGCTACTTTTCAATAGCTTTCAAACATTTACTTCATTGCACAGTGCAGTATATGGAGCAATAGCAGGATATTTATCGCTCTGGAGCGTATACTGGCTATTCAAGCTAGTAACAGGCAAAGAAGGCATGGGCTATGGAGACTTCAAACTTTTAGCTGCACTAGGTGCTTGGTTTGGCTGGAGTATGATCCCAATGATCATTTTACTCTCCTCATTTGCTGGAGCTGTGATTGGTATCATTATGGTGATCGGAAAGAACAGGGGCTGGAATAAGCCAATGACGTTTGGTCCATATTTAGGCGTTGCTGGATTGCTAGCTCTAATTTGGGGAAATGATCTTTCACTCGCTCTTTATGGAATTGGTTAAGTTGTTGGTGGTTGGTTTAACGGGTGGAATTGGTAGCGGAAAAAGCAGCTTCTGCGCTGCTTTTTCTCGATTAGGCATCCCAATTATCGACACAGACAAGATTGCCCATCGCCTGACCCTGCCCAATTCAGC
>CAUPHX010000013.1:0-17723 GCA_963511125.1 uncultured Deefgea sp.
CGGCGGGCGCGTATTACTACCTGATTAAGCCGTTTCAGCGTGAAATGCTGTTGGCGATTGTGGCGGCTGCGGTTGGCTTTCATAAAGACCGCCAGCAACTTGAAGATCAAATTAGCCAACATGCTGATTCTTACCGCTTATTGGTCAATGGCGAGTTCCATTTTCGCACGCTCGACGAGGCGCGCCAGCTCACTTTAATGCTCTCGCGTGCTTGCCCAGAGCCACAGCGTGTCGCGATGGGCTTATCTGAATTGCTGATTAACGCGATTGAGCATGGCAATTTGGGGATTAGTTATGCGGAAAAAACCAAACTGGTTCAGCTTGGCCGTTGGCAAGATGAAGTCGAAGCGCGTTTGCTCAATCCACAGTTTGCTGCACGTAAAGCATCGGTTAAATTTGTCGCCAACGACGAATGGATTCAGCTAAATATTTGTGATGAAGGCGCTGGCTTTGATTGGCAGCCGTTCTTAGAGTTTTCTCCCGATCGAGCGTTCGACCCACACGGCCGCGGTATCTCTATGGCGCGGATGATGTCGTTTGACTGCTTGGAATATCAAGGCGATGGTAGCGAGGTATTGGTTCGGGTGCTACGTAAATAAATGGCTGTGTCGATATACTGTAGGAGTGGGTTCGTTTTTCGTTTTGAAAGTGATGGGTCTTGATTTAACTGACTCGTACAAGCGCTGCTCGACGACCGTCGGCGGTGCTTTATTTTTGATGTTGACTATCAGTGCGCCATTCTGTGAGCGCTTCACCCCGTAAATTGAATCCGCTGCATTTTAAAAAACCAAGGCCCCAGCAGACGGGGCTTTGAGTGCCAATGTATTTATTTTGGATTTATATCACCAAAATATGACCAAACTGCATGGCTTTGCTCGATTGCTGCGCGTATATAAAATTGTTTGCGTGGTATTATCCTTGCGTCAAAATTCAAAAGCCCGAGTGCTGCAATGGATATTCTGGATTTTCTGATTTCGATATTTACCGATTATGGTTACGCCGCCGTTTTTTTCGTGCTACTGATCTGTGGCTTTGGTGTTCCTATTCCCGAAGACATTACCCTTGTAGCCGGTGGTGTGATTTCAGGCTTGGGTTATGCTCATGTGCATACGATGTTTGCGGTGGGTATGTTGGGCGTATTAATTGGCGATAGCTGTATGTTTTTGGCGGGCCGATATTTTGGCCATCGCTTACTGCAATATCGTTTTTTTGCGCGCATGATGACGCCCGAGCGTTATGCTGCCGTGCAGGATAAATTTGAGCGTTATGGCAATCGGGTGTTGTTTGTAGCGCGATTTTTACCCGGTCTGCGTTCCCCAATCTATTTGTCCGCAGGGATGTCTGGTCGAGTTTCATATTTACGTTTTTTGATGCTAGATGGTTTTGCCGCACTAATTAGCGTGCCAATTTGGGTTTATCTTGGGTTTTATGGGGCATCGAATCATGAATGGCTGATTAAGTGGCTCAGTCGTGGTCAAACGGCGATTATGGTGTTTGTGGCCATTGTGGCTGTGATCGTGGCCGTGTGGTATTTCCGACATTCTCGTAATAAACCAAAGTAAAGTCTAAATTCCTACATAGAATCTGCAATGTCTCGTCCGATTGAAGCCGTATTTAGCGCTGATGCATTGGCGCATAATTATCAGTTAATCCAGCAGCTTGCGCCCCATTCACGTGCGTTTGCTGTGGTAAAAGCCAATGCGTATGGGCATGGCTTGCAGCGAGTGGTGTCTGCCATTCCAAATGCGGATGGATTTGCCATTTTGGAAATTGAAGCGGCAATTCAGTTGCGTAATAGCGGTATCAATCAACCTATCTTGTTGCTCGAAGGTGTGTTTAACCCTGCAGAGCTGATCGATTGTGCAACTTATGATTTAAGTATTGCAGTTCACTCTGGCAAACATCTCGAATGGCTAGAGCAAGTGGTACTACCTCGCCCGCTGCATGTTTTCTTGAAGCTCAATACTGGAATGAATCGTCTTGGCTTTCCGGCCGAAACCGCGGCGGTTTGGGCGGAACGCTTACGTCGTTGCCCCAATGTGGCGGATGTGACGGTGATGACGCATTTTGCGACGGCCGATGAGCCAAGCTTGGGTATTGGTAGTCAGTGGCAACGGTTTTGTTCCGCCACTCAATCTTTAAACTTGCCCACGTCCAGCTCTAATTCGGCGGCGATTTTTGCGTATCCCGAGACGCATGGCAACTGGGTTCGCCTCGGTATTGCACTGTATGGTGGGTCACCTTTCGCAGCACAATCTGCAGAGCGCCTCGGTTTGCGTTCTGTGATGAGTTTATGTTCGGCGGTGATCGGCCTGCAGGAGTTGGCTGCTGGCAGTGCGATTGGTTACGGCGCGACATTTATTGCCCCTCATCCGATGCGAATTGGCATTGTGGCTTGTGGTTATGCTGATGGTTATCCACGCCATGCACCAACAGGGACGCCAGTTTGGGTGGCAGGAGTGCGCACTCGTTTATTGGGTCGTGTGTCGATGGATATGCTGTGTATTGATTTAACCGCGTTTCCTCAGGTGAAAGAGGGGGCTTCGGTTGAGTTATGGGGTGAACATCTTCCGATTGATGAGGTTGCCGCCGCAGCAGGCACCATCAGTTATGAACTCATGTGCGCACTGGCCGCGCGCGTGCCGGTTCGTTTGGCGTAAAAATCGGTTTGACTCAGCCAATTGGCGACATTTTCACGGCCTTAAGTGCAGTTTGCGCCACACTTATAAATAAAATCTTCATAAATCAATTCAAATGGCACTCCCCAAGCGGGAGGGCTTCCTTTACAATTAGTCCGTTTATTTTAATCCCGCCCTGCAGGTTGAATCATGGCATTGATCGTCCAGAAATACGGTGGCACATCGGTGGGTAGTACCGACCGAATTAAAAATGTAGCTCGCCGCGTCGCCAAACATAAAGCGCAAGGACATGACCTCGTGGTTGTGTTGTCGGCTATGTCGGGTGAAACCAATCGTTTAATTGGCCTCGCTAAAGAAATTCAAGCTAATCCAGACCCACGTGAGTTGGACGTTATCGTCTCTACTGGCGAGCAAGTCACGATTGGCTTGCTGGTGATGGCACTGAAAGAAATCGGTATTGACGCTGTTTCATACACGGGTGGCCAGGTCAAAATTTTGACCGACAATTCGCACACCAAAGCACGGATTCAACATATCGACGATGCCAGTATGCGCGCCGACTTGAATGCCGGCAAAGTGGTGGTGGTTGCGGGTTTCCAAGGTGTTGATGCCAACGGGAATATTACGACCTTGGGTCGCGGTGGCTCTGATACTTCAGGTGTGGCTTTGGCTGCGGCGTTGAAAGCCGATGAGTGCCAAATTTATACCGACGTCGATGGCGTTTATACGACCGATCCGCGCGTGGTACCAGAAGCTCGCAAGCTGAAAACGATTACGTTTGAAGAAATGCTAGAAATGGCCAGCTTGGGCTCGAAAATTTTGCAAATTCGCTCGGTCGAGTTTGCTGGTAAATACAATGTGAAATTACGCGTGTTGTCGTCCTTCCAAGAAGAAGGCGAGGGCACGTTGATTACTTTTGAGGAAGACTCTACCGTGGAAAAACCCGTCATCTCCGGCATCGCATTCAATCGCGACGAAGCCCGTGTTAATGTGATTGGTGTGCCTGATAAGCCAGGTATCGCTTACCAAATCCTCGGTCCGATTGCCGATGCCAATATCGACGTGGATATGATTATCCAGAACGTTGGCCAAGATGGCACGACGGATTTCTCGTTTACCGTACCGAAAGGCGAATTGGCGCGCACTGTGAAGGTTCTAGAAGGCGTGCAAGCCCAAATCGGTGGTAAATCTGTATTGGGCGACGATAAGATTTGCAAAGTGTCTATCGTTGGTGTTGGTATGCGTTCACACGTTGGTGTGGCGTCAACTATGTTCCGTACACTCGCCGAAGAAGGCATCAATATCCAAATGATCTCGACCTCTGAAATTAAGATTTCAGTGGTGTTGGATGAGAAATACTTGGAGTTGGCGGTACGTGTGTTGCATAAAGCATTCGGTCTTGACCGCGTTGCCTAAGTAAATCAACAACTTGTCAGATTAATTACAGACAGGGTGTTGACGGGGTCCGATAGTGTGTATATTATTCGGTCTCCCTGAACGGAGATGTGGATGAGTGGCTGAAATCACCGCCCTGCTAAGGCGACATACGGAGTAATCTGTATCGAGGGTTCGAATCCCTCCGTCTCCGCCAGGAACTTTGTTGTAAGATGCGCCCGTAGCTCAGTTGGATAGAGTATCTGGCTACGAACCAGAGGGTCGGGCGTTCGAATCGCTCCGGGCGCACCAAGCAGTTTAAAGCGTTGTACAGAGTCTCCATCGTCTAGAGGCCTAGGACACTGCCCTTTCACGGCGGCGACCGGGGTTCGAATCCCCGTGGAGACGCCAACTGTCGAGTTGGTTAGTTTTAAAAGTTTGAAATACAGTGCGCCCGTAGCTCAGTTGGATAGAGTATCTGGCTACGAACCAGAGGGTCGGGCGTTCGAATCGCTCCGGGCGCACCAATTTCTTACTACATTAGATTTACATAGTTCCCATAGTTTAGCGGTTAGAACACAGCCCTTTCACGGCGGCGGCCGGGGTTCGATTCCCCGTGGGAACGCCAAATTCGAATAAATGACGACTTAAGCGTGAGCTAAGTCGTTTTTTTTGCCTGTCGAAAACGCAATCCATTGCTTTCTTGGATAGCGGTCTTCGGTGAATCATATCCCCTAGCTAGACTGCCAACGAGTCAAAAATTCAGGTACATTAGCGTCTTAAATCAAATAAAAAAGGATGAGGCGATGAAGTACGGAATGCGTTGCGTGGCATTGGGTTTGAGTGTGCTTTTGGTGGGCTGTGGAGAGTCTGCTCCCCAACAAACAACCACGCCACAGGTTGAATCGGCGTCAACTGACCCTAAATATCAAAATCCATTATTGAATATGCCGCCAGAGCAATTTGCTGCCGTTTTGGCTGAGTGTGGTAAGGTTTTGTATGGTGCAGCTGCGCCAACAGACGCGAAGTGTCGTGAAGATGTCAAAGCGCGCGCTGTCCAGCAAGGCGTGACTTTAAGCGATGCAAATCTGGATGAGCCACTGGTACATGATCGTTACCAATTCAGTACCAGCAGCGAAAAGTAATAAACGTCCAGGGCCTAAATGAGGCCCTGATCGTTATCGACTAAGATATTGAGCGAATTTTTGAGTGAACTACGTACTTTTTTGCGCGAGAGTAGCTTCTCTTGTGCGGAAAGTGGCAGGTCGGTCAGGCGAAGTAGATTTTTGTCGATCAAGGCATCGACCAAGTCCTCAATAACGCGAATCAAGCTGGTATCGAGCTGATTAAAAACCTCGCCTGATTGCGATAAAAAATGCAGCACTTCGGGATGGTTAGGATCGACTGCTTCGAGATGTACCTGATCAGGCTCTTTGGCGAGCGATAAAATTTTACCTGCGGCATTGCGTTGGATGTAAAACATGGTAGCAGGCTCATCAATGGCTTGGATACTTGATGTTAGCAGCTTCAACCGAGGCTGTAGATGATTTTGAGGGGACAGTGATGGATAAAATCGTTAAAACAGATGCCCAATGGCGCGCTATGCTTTCGCCCGAATCTTATTACGTCACGCGGCAAAGCGGCACCGAGCGGCCGTTCACGGGGCAATACTATCAAAATCGAGCCGCTGGCAAATATCACTGCATTTGCTGTGGCAGCCTGTTATTTGAATCATCCACGCAGTTTGACGCTGGCTGTGGCTGGCCGAGTTTTTTCCTTGCTGCGGATGAGTCAGGCATCACCCGCATCGTCGATCGCAGCCATGGCATGGAGCGCGTAGAAGTGCGCTGTACGCAATGCGACGCGCATCTGGGGCACGTCTTCCCCGATGGCCCTGAGCCTACGGGTGAGCGTTATTGTATTAATTCGGTGGCGTTGGATTTTGAGGCGGAGTAAGAGGGGTTATAAGTTTTTACTTGTATTCTTGTTATGATATACATTGCGTATTGAGTATTTCACAGTTTGCGAGGATTTATGGATCTAAATAGCGCTGAAAAACTAATGAATGTTTTGGCAAAAATTGTTGACTATCCATTATATGATGATTCACCAAGGATAAGGCTTAGTGCAATTTTAGCTGTTAGTTCATTGCAATTTGCTGAAGCAGTTCGTGTTTTATGCGATCAAGGTTTGTTGCTGGGAGCGGGCACAACATTGCGTTCTCAATTTGAGGCGATTGTTCGTAGTGTTTGGGCACTGCATAGAGCAACTGATAGACAAGTAGAAAAGCTCTTGGCGGACTTGAGTCCTGAGGCACAGCAGGCCAGTAAAAATATCCCAATGGTGAATGAAATGCTAGTAGAGCTTGAGAAAATGCCACAGCTTAATAATCTCCTTATTTCATTGAACGAGTTTAAGCAGAGTTCTTGGTTGCCCCTTAATTCATTTGTCCATTCGGGTATTCATGCCGTTCACTGGACAAAACACGGCGTACCACCTCAGCTGCTGGATAATATTTTCCGCTCTAGCAATGTGGTGGCTGTTGCTGCATTTCAAAGTCTTGGTATTTTGACTGGGAGGTCGAATGTGCAATCGGAGCTATTTGCAGCTACTGCAAATTTTGAAAGTGTTCTCCCGAAGCATAGAGAGTAATGTAGTGCGGGTTAGATTTATCAACCCGCGCTGAAAATCAACTGCTGTTGCGAATTTGATTGGCGTGTTACGCCTAAAGGCTAACCCGGCCTACGGATCGATGTATTTGATTGCAGACCAATTTGATCAATGCTTAAATGGCAATACATCAATAAAAAGCCGCACAATGTGCGGCTTTCGTATTTTGACGCGTGATCTTTACACCGCAATCCTTGCCAATTCTTCAAAATAGGTCGGGAAGGTTTTGGCGGTGCATTTTGGATCGTTGATTCGCACTGGCACGCCTTTGATGGCGACCAATGAAAAACACATTGCCATGCGGTGATCGTCGTAGGTGTCGATTTCGGCGTTGGCGATGAGCGTTGCTGGCGGCGTTACCGAAATCCAGTCTTGGCCTTCAACGACCGTTGCGCCGACTTTGCGCAATTCGGTGGCCATTGCCGAAAGACGGTCGGTTTCTTTAACGCGCCAGCTTTCGATATTGCGAATGGTCGTCGTGCCGTTGGCGTATAGCGCAGCGATTGCAATCGTCATCGCGGCATCAGGGATGTGGTTTAGATCGACGTCAATCGCGGTGAGTTGGCCGCTGGCCGGTGGCGCGGCTTCAATCCAGTTATCGCCCCACGTGATTTGCGCGCCCATCTCGGCCAGTGTATCGGCAAAGCGTTTGTCGCCCTGAATACTGGCTGCGCCAACGCCTTCAACGCGCACCACGCCGCCGCCGATGGCACCCGCAGCGAGGAAGTACGATGCGCTGGATGCGTCGCCTTCAACATGGATTTCGCCGGGGCTGGTGTAGCTTTGGCCGCCAGGAATGAAAAACTCGTTCCAGCTTTTGCGCTCGACCTTTTGGCCGAATTTTGCCATTAGGTTGAGTGTGATTTCGATGTAGGGTTTCGAGATTAATTCACCAACCACATCAATCGTCATATCGCGTTTGGTCAGGGGTATTGCCATCAATAGCCCAGTGAGAAACTGGCTGGAGACATTACCCTTCACAGAAATACGATCGCTGGTGATGGAGCCTGGGCGAATTTGTAGCGGAGGGTAGCCTTCGTTACCGAGGTATTCAATCTCGCAGCCAGCTTGCTGCAGGCCAGTCACCAAGTCGCCAATCGGGCGCTCGTGCATGCGCGGCACGCCAGAAAGACGGTAATCGCCACCTGAAAAAGCCAGTGCTGCAGTCAACGGACGGAAGGCCGTGCCCGCATTGCCGAGGAATAAATCGGCTTGCTTGATCGGAAACTCACCACCACAACCGTGCACGATATAATCACGGCTGTCGCCGCATTGTTCGACTTTCACACCGAGCGCATCGAGTGCTTCGAGCATGCGCTGCGTGTCGTCCGATGCTAATAGGCCAAGTACTTTGGTTGACCCGCTGCACAGTGCAGCCAATAGCAAGGTACGATTTGAAATGCTTTTTGAGCCGGGAAGGGCAACGCTGCCATTGACGCCAGCAATCGGGGCGAGATCAAGAAATTCCATCATGGTTTCCTAGGTATTTAATTTATTAAGAGCGGTATAAACGCGTTCTGGATCGAGCTTATTCAAGCAATCCATATGGCCGAGCGGGCAGACGCGCTCAAAACAGGGGCTGCATTCCAAATCCAGCGTGACGATTTTGGCTTTGATCGCCAGTGGCGGTGTAAATGTCGGTGAGCTGGAGCCAAACACGGCGACTAGCGGACGCTGCAGCGCGGCAGCGACGTGCATCAGGCCGGAGTCATTGCACACCACATTGGCAGCCAGCGACATGAGATCGATGGCTTCGGCTAGACTGGTTTTTCCCGCTAGATCGAGCACCTGCGGTGCCAGTTCGCAAATTTCAGCACAAATTTCGGCATCTTTGTTGGAGCCAAACAGCCAAACCTGCTTGCCTTCGTCGATCAATTCATTGGCCAGTGCCGCAACGTGTTTAGCAGGCCAGCGTTTGGCGGGGCCATATTCGGCACCGGGGCAAATCGCCACAATCGGGGTATCGGTTGAAAGACCTAGTTTTTGTACGGTTGCGGCGCGCTCAGCAGGATTGATCGTTAAAACAGGAAATGGCATTGCTTGCGTCAATGGCACGCCGTCATCGGCACCGAGCGCATAAAAGCGTTGCGCCATTTGCGGTAAGGCAATGGGGTTGAGCGTACGTGCGTCATTGAGTAAACCGTAGCGCATTTCGCCGAGCCAGCCAGTGCGTAGTGGAATACCCGCAAGCAACGGCACCAGCGCCGATTTGAGCGAATTGGGTAGCACGATGGCTTGATCGTAGCCGCGTGCTTTGATTTCGCGGGCGAGCCGCCAGCGTTCACGCAGTTTCAATTGGCCATGCGTAAATGGCGCATCGATCAACTCGTTGATTTCCGCCATCCGCGCGTGCAATGGGCGCGTCCATGCGGGCGCGAGCACATCAATGATGGCGTCAGGATGGCGGGCTTTAATCCTTGCGTACAAGGGTTGCGCCATAATGGCATCACCCACCCAAGCGGGGGCGATAATCAAAATACGTTTCAAATTGAATCTCTCGGTCTGCCACTCAAAACGGCTTGAGCGTTTGCGTTGATAAAAACGCGGTCAATCTATTTTTCAAAAAACGACAAAAGCGGCGCAAAGGCCGCTTTGTGGTTTGGGGTATCTTAATGACCCTTAATAACTTCGCCGGCTTTCAGCTTATACATCGTGCCACAGTACGGGCATTGCGCTGAACCGGTTTTGGCAACGTCTAAAAATACGCGTGGATGCGAATTCCAGCTCACCATATCCGGCATCGGACAGTGCAAAGGCATGTCTTTGGCGCCAACGTTGATTTCTTTTTGTGCGTCTTTTGAGCTCATATTTCAACTCCAAATTTGTGTGTAAGTCAGGTTAGCAGCGTAACCCGACATTCAGCCTCAATTAGCAGGCGGTCAACCAAGCGGCATGATTCGCATCGCGGCCTTGTACGATGTCGAAGTAGCGTTTTTGGATTTCAGTGGTGATCGGGCCACGGCTACCGCAGCCAATGGTGCGATTATCGAGTTCGCGGATTGGCGTTACTTCAGCAGCAGTGCCAGTAAAGAACGCTTCGTCGCAGATATACACTTCATCGCGGGTGATGCGTTTTTCGATGACTTGGATGCCCATTTCAGTGGCGATTTGGAAAATCGTGTTGCGGGTAATCCCGTCCAAGCATGAAGTCAAATCAGGCGTGTACAACTTGCCAGCGCGAATGACGAAAATGTTTTCGCCTGAGCCTTCAGCGACAAAACCATCGACGTCGAGCAGTAGCGCTTCGTCGTAACCATCGGCCGCCGCTTCGTCGTGCGCCATGATTGAATTCATGTAATTGCCGTTGGCTTTGGCTTTGCACATCGTGACGTTAACGTGGTGACGCGAGAAGCTTGAGGTTTTCACGCGGATACCCTTCGCCAAACCATCTTCACCCAAGTAAGCGCCCCAAGGCCAAGCCGCGACGATGATGTGAACGTCTTTTTTCGGTGGTGCGATACCGAGTTTTTCTGAACCGTAAAACGCCATCGGGCGCATATAACCGGATTTCAAACCGTTTTCTTTGATAACCGCGACGTGTGCGGCGTTGATTTCTTCGCGCGTAAACGGCAAAGTCATATTCAGAATTTTGGCCGAATTAAACAGGCGATTGGTGTGGTCTTGCAAGCGGAAAATCGCTGGACCGGTGCTGGTTTCATAAGCGCGAACGCCTTCAAAAACACCCATACCATAATGCAAAGTATGCGTGAGCACGTGGGTCGTGGCTTCGCGCCAAGGTACCATTTTGCCGTCATACCAAATAACGCCGTCGCGATCTGCCATTGACATCGATGTTCTCCTGCCTGAATTTTTGTGGTTCGATAAAGTCCACGATTGTAACCGAAAAATCACTCTTTCTGCGTAGCTGCCGACTGAGTTTCCTATCGTGTGGGCGCTATCGTTGGGCGAGGTATCCTAAATCAGCGCTTGAGATTGATTTCTGTCTTTATATTGGTCCTTGCTTACTTGAGAGTTAGGCGCGCTTGTTCCTGTTTTTCGCCCTTGAGCGTGTATTTCACAATGATCACCGCGCCCGATAATTTGGCAAAATCACCTTTTAAATTCAGTGCATTGTCACCACTGGGTTGCAGCTGAACACGTGAATTGGCGTTGTTGTGCTGTACGATCAGCTCAGCCGTTGCGCCTTCGCTTTTGAGTTTATTGCCGTCGTGATCTTTGATGTAGAGCGTGAGTGCACTGGCAGAATAGGCAATTTCAAGTTGATGGCCTGCGGCTGATTCTTTAATCGTTCCGCCATGCTCAGGTTTGAGTGGCACGTCACTGTGTGAATGGGCTAAAGCGGAGATCAACAGGGCTGCAATACTGATTAGTTTTTTCATAGCGATTTGTTTGAGATGTGGCGTTATTGTTGTTTGGTTTGGCAGAATTCATGAAAATTTTCTGGTGTTAGTTCCAGATTATTTTCAATTAAAACTTTGCTTGGACGTACACATTGTTTCAGTTTCACGCACCAAGAATAGCCTTCTTCGCCCACGCAGCCGTAGGCGTCTTTGGCGGGCATGCTGCTCACCTCGGCGGGTTCGGTCGCCGCTGCATTCGCAAGACTACTTAATAGAGCAAAGCTGATTCCGCAAAGCAATCGTTTTAAAGTCATGATTGGCTCTCAATATGAAGTGGTTCAGAGATGAGAAAGTACAATTGATGTGTACGGTGGTTTAGCTTAACTGATGCCGATTTGCCTTGGCAACTGAGATGATTCGATTGGATCAACTCAGTAATTTGGCATGTTTCAAATTGAGATCTTTGCTGTGGTTGGCAAATAAAAAGCACCGAAGTGCTTTTTATTATTGAATGTAATTCTTATTCCTTTTCAAACCAAGCAATAGACTCTACGTGGGCAGTATGTGGGAACATGTTAATTACACCGGCGTTTTTGAGCTTATACCCCTTGATGTTCACCAAAATATCTGCGTCGCGTGCCAAGGTGGCTGGGCTACAGGACACGTACACGATGCGTTTTGGGCCATGCTCAATACTGATTGAATTGCACAGTGCCATCGCGCCATCACGCGGTGGGTCGATCAGCATTTTGTCGAATTTACCCAATTTATTGAGCCATTCTTCGGTCATTTCAAATAGGTTGGCGATTTCGTAGCTGGTCAGGTGATCCAGGTGATTGTGTTTTGCGCCTTCAAGTGCGCGCTCGACCAATTGTTGGCTGCCTTCCATACCCAGCACTTTGGCGCCGCTGCGGGCTATCGGTAGCGTGAAATTACCGAGGCCACAGAACATATCAGCGATCAGTTCGCCTTCTTGTGGGTCGAGTAGTTTCATCGCACGCTCGACCATGACACGATTGATGCCGTAATTGACTTGGGTAAATTCAGTCGGTTTGAATGGCATTTCAATGCCAAACTCGGGCAGCGTATAGGTAAGGGCGGGTGCGTCGAGTGGGTACAGCGGATAGGCACTGTCTGGGCCTTTCGGTTGCAACCAAATTTGTACTTTCCATTGATCGGCGTAGGCTTTGAAGAGCGCAAAGTCGGCGTCGTTAATCTCGGTCATCACGCGGAATACCAGCACGGTGACGTTTTCACCGACCGCCAGTTCAATTTGCGGCATGTCGTTGACAATCGACAGTGAGGCAATTAAATCACGTAGCGGCAGCAATTGGTCCGACATCGATTTGGGCAACACATGGCATTCGCTCATGTCGGCAATAAAGCCTGAACGGCGCTCATGAAAGCCAACCAGAACTTTTTCTTTCTTGGCGACATAGCGCGCTGATAAACGTCCGCGCGAGCGATAGCCCCATGGTGTACCGTAAATCGCCGGCAGCATCGCTTCGGCGGTGACCTTACCAATCCGCTGCAGATTGTCTTCTAAAATGCGTTGTTTGGTCGCCACCTGCGCGCCAAACTCCATGTGTTGCAAGGAGCAGCCACCACAGACGCCGAAGTGCGGACATTTTGGCTTTACGCGCATAAAGCTATCATTATGTATTATGATAGCTTGCGCATTTTCAAAGGTCGGCTTCTTGCGGTAGCTGCTAAATGAAATGGTCTCAAAAGGGAGTGCACCATCGATAAAGATGGTTTTTCCTTCATAACGAGCAACACCATGACCCTCAAAGTCGAGTGATTCTACGGTGGCAATCGGGTTGGGGCGAGAAGCAGGTTTGGACATGGTGAACAAATTTCAGAAAAAATAGTCATTCATTATAACGCAGACATTGGCTGTGCTTGTGGTTGAGTCATTTTTCAGTATTAAGTAATAAAAAATCAAGGTTTTACAGATATGCAATTAGATTCCGTGTTGTGTTTGCCCGCTTTGCTAGAGGCTGAGACGTGGGAGCAATTTGCGTCCACTTTAGTGGCGGCAGTACGGGATTCCTTTGCAGCGAAACGGGCCTATCTGGTTTTACCCAGTGACAGTACGGCATCAGTGGCTATTTATGCAGAAGCCGTGGTCGGGCAACGCGCATTGGCCTTTGCCGAGCCGCAACATCCATCGGGATTTTTTGGTGTTCCGGTCGAAGAACTCGCTTGGCAAATGCGTGAACCGGCGGTGTCGCTGCGGCCGGTTAGTTATCAAATGCAAGAAATCTGGGATGTGCCAGATGAAGAGGTGGTGCCTTTATTTCGCCTTATTTTGCCTTTTCTCGATCAAGACTGCACGCAAGCCATGCTTTATGTCGAATTAAGCGATGTTCAGCGTTTACAAGCCTATTTGGATACCGCCGCGTTTCGAATTGAATGCGAGGCGCTGTCCGGCATACTGAAAGAGCGGATTGGTGCTTTGTTGTATGGGCATGACATCGAGCGCGATGAAATGACCCGCCGGATGCAGCAAAGCCTGCAGCGCGCTGAGGAATATCGTGAGCTACTGCAAAAACTGCATCAAGTCACCCTGCGCTTAACTCAAACCCCAAGTTTGGATGCCTTGTATCACGATGCAGTACAGTCGGCGATTACTTATTTGGGCATTGATCGCTTAGGGCTATTTATCGCTGATTTAAACACCAATGAAATGTGCGGCACTTACGGTACCGACAATAATGGCGAATTGGCCAATGAGTCTTGGTATCGCACCACGACGCCGCCGCACCAAATTTTCCGCGATGCACTGGCACAACCTGGCGAGGTGATGGTCAAAGAAGATGCCGCGATTTATTACAATAAAGTCGTGGTGGGGCGAGGGTGGAATTCATTGGTGGCCTTGTATGCCGATAACACCTTGCTCGGCTGGATGGCGGCAGACAATTTTTTGCACCGTCGCAGCCTGATGCCGTATCAGCGAGAAGTGATGAAACTGTTTGCGGCGATTGTGTCGCAGTTGATTCGTGGCAAACAAGTCCAAGAAGAGCTACGCCAAGCCAATGAGCGTTTGTTGCAGCAAAGTAATTCATTGGCAATGGCGCGCGATGCGGCCGAAGCCGCAAGCTACGCTAAGTCGAATTTCTTGGCGACAATGAGCCACGAAATCCGTACGCCGCTGAATGGGATTTTGGGTTTTGTGCAATTGCTGGGTAATACGCCATTGAATGTTGAGCAAAGCGAATACGTGAGTAATGTGCGTAAGTCGGGCGACTCGCTGGTGCTGTTGATCAATGATCTACTTGATTTCTCGAAAATTGAAGCGGGTAAGTTAGAACTGACTAAAGCGCCGTTTGAATTGGCGAATGTGATTGAAGATGCCGCCGCGGTGATGGCCTCCAAGGCGGTTGAGGCGCGTCTGAATGTGGTACTGGAATTGGCGGCCGATTTACCCGCTTGGTATATCGGCGACGCGCTGCGTTTAAAACAAGTTCTGATTAATTTAATTTCCAATGCGATTAAGTTTACTGATGTCGGCGGCGTGCGGATTGTGGCCGAGTGTGATGCAGAGCAGATTCGAATTGCAGTCGAGGACACGGGGATTGGACTGGATAGCGGCAGCTCGCAGCAATTGTTTCAGCGCTTTTATCAGGCCGAAACGGGATCAACGCGGCGCTATGGTGGAACCGGTCTTGGGTTGGCGATTTCTAAGTCATTGCTCGAATTGATGCAAGGGGATATTCAAGTTCGCTCGGTGTTGGGTAAAGGGGCCAAGTTTATCGTGAGTTTGCCAAGGCAGCACTTCACCAAGTCGCGGTTCTTAGCGGCGGCTGACTTCAACCAGCAGGGTATATTGTGGCGTGGCTTGCAAGACGGCGTTGCCAGTATGGTACTGCCATGTTTAAGTACCGCAGGTTTGCAAGTGTTCACTCAGTGGCCAGACCATCGCCAGCAAGTCAACTTAATCATTTGTGAAGATACCATTAGCCAAGAGGCCGCCAGCAGTCATTTGCCGGTCTTGTTATTGGGTTGGCAGCAGCCAGACAATCTGAGTGCGACGACCCAATTTTTATGCAAAGTGGCGTTGTCGGAGCGACAGCTACTCAATGCTGTGGCGAGTTTGCTGGGCCTTGCCGCAGAGGGGGCTCAAGCTGTTGAAAGCCTTTCTGCCGTCGCACTGTATCGAGGCAAAGTTCTGGTGGCGGAAGATAATTTGATTAATCAGCGGGTCGTTGCCGCCTTTTTAAGCAAGCTAGGTTGCGATGTGGTCTTGGTGATGAATGGTCTGGCGGCGGTTGCTGCGGCCAATGCTGAAGCCTTTGATTTGGTCTTCATGGATTGGCAAATGCCAGAAATGGACGGTTTGACTGCAACGCGGATTTTACGCAGCCAAGTAAAAACTCAATCGTTGCCAATTATTGCACTGACCGCTAATGCCTATGAACACAGTGAGAATGAATGCCTTGCCGCTGGGATGGATGGGTTTTTGGCTAAACCACTCGATCTCATCAAGCTAAAAGGCATTGTGGCCCAATACTTACCTGAGCAATCATCAGTATTGTGATGTATTGAGTTGTAGCTATTGATTGATAAGGCTTATGTTCATATACATTCGCTTCGTGTAATAAAAAACGCCATTACTCATTACGAGCAATGGCGTTTTTTCGTGAGGGAAGAGTGAAAGGTTTTACACCTTACATCTCATCCCTAACACTTTCCTTATTTAGCGTTATCCACGACGACTTGACCATTGAACTTCACTTGGCCGCGGAAGAAATAATCCACGCAAGCTTTGTAGTCGCCAGGGTTGGCGAGGTTAAATGGGGTTTGATACGTCGCCAGTTGGCAAGACCAAGATACGCCACCTGGATTGTTGGCGTTGTAAGTCCAGCCTTTATCCAAGTAGGTTTTGGTGGCCGCAGCTGAGCCATTGGTAAAGCCTTTTGACGAACCACAAGTCAGTTGCTCTCCGTCGATATTGATGCCAAGTTCTTTGGTGAACTCTTTGTAGGCTGCGATACGGTTCAGCGATTGTGATACTTCTGAGCCTTTACCGCATTCGATACCGCCATTGATGATGTAAGTCGTCGCGCCAAAGCCGGGCGACATGCCGTTGGCGATATCCACTTGATTTGGTTTCCAAGTGCCATCAATAACCCAAGTCATTGGTGGTTTTGGCGATTGTGGGTAGACCGCAAACCAAATCGCCGAAGCAAAGTTCAATGACGAATCAGCCACCAAGCCTGGATTGTCGAGCAAGACATTCACATCACCGTACAGTGATTTGCTGAATGGGCCGTAGTTGTAGTTCCAAGACAATTGCTTAGAGCCGCGACCGAAGTAGCTGAAATATTCGCCTTTGGCGTTTTTACCGCAAGGGTAGAAGATCGAGAAGATCGAGCCGCCAGCGCCATTAAAGCAGTCTTGGTAACCGCCAACGCCCGAGCCTTCTTGCATGCCTTGTTCACGTAGGAACCACAGACCTTGGCGGAAAGTTGGAATCGCAGTGTTTTGGTCCATCGTTGCCAATACGGCGTTGTTTTGATCCGCATAGCCGCGAGCAGTTGCTGGCGTTAAGGCTGGCCAGTTCGCGCCCGTTTCTTGCGCGAAGTGTGCAAACGACGTGGCCAACAGTTTTTTACAAATCAGGTCTGAATCACGGCCATCGGCATAAGTCGCGCAATACGCAGGGAATTTAGCCACGCCTTTGAGTAGATTCTCGTAGGTGTATTTCACATTGCGAACAGGGAAGAAGTAATCAAACTTCGCTTGGCCAAGGACACGTTCAACACGTTTGACGTTGTCTGGATTGCCTGCGGCACCGGCTGCGACAGCATCAACAACAGCATCAGGGCGAACTTGCAGTGCGGCACGAATGCGGTCGATGACGGTGCTATCTGAACCGGCTTGGCTGTATAGCGCTTGCTCAGCGGCAACAAATTGCGCATCTGTTGGGTAGCCCGCTGGTGCTGCGATGTAGCTGATTTGTGGTTTGTACGCAGCGACCACTGGCGTGGTGCTTGTGGTTGGGATTGGCGTTGCAGTCGGTGTACTGGTTACAACTGGCGTTGCTGTCGGTGTTGCTGTGGCGGTTGGTTTAGTCGTTGCAGTGGGGGTCGCCGTGGCGGTTGGTTTAGTCGTTGCAGTGGGTGTCGCCGTGGCGGTTGGTTTAATCGTTGCAGTGGGTGTCGCCGTGGCGGTTGGTTTAATCGTTGCTGTTGGCGTGACGGTCACGACCGGCGTTGCTGTCGGTGTTGCAGTAGGTGCAACTGTGACGGTTGGTGTTGCTGTTGGCTGGGTGCCACCTGAGCACGCGCCCAAGTTTTTCCACGGACCCCATTGTTCGGTCGATGATGGTGCTGTGCCTTGCACCCACCATTTGGCTTCATAATTGGTGTTGTTATAAACAACGCGTTGACCGCCTTGGTAGGCCGTTGTGCTTTTCCATTCGCTGCCGCAATTGCCAGCTACGGGTGTTGCCGTAGTGCTTGGTACCGCAGTTGCTGTTGGTGCCGTCGTTGCGGTGATCATTGGCGTTGCTGTTGGCGCGAGAGTGGGTGCTGCTGTCGGTGCGGTGCCATTACCAATCAGTTCCCACGGGCCCCATTGCTCGGTGCCCGGTACATTGTTTTGAGTCCACCATTTGGCTTTGTAATCTTGACCTGCGTAGGTGACGGTTTGGCCGCCGGTATACGCGGTGGCGCTATTCCATGCGGGGGCTGCCATCACTTGAATTGAGCAGATTGCAGCAGGAATTGCCGCC
>CAUPHX010000014.1:0-17646 GCA_963511125.1 uncultured Deefgea sp.
AATTTCGGCTGACTCGGCATCGCACGTCAATAGGGCGGCTTTGATCGAACACGTAAGAGCGAATTTGATGCCCCCAGCCGATGTCTGATTTGGTCGCTTCCAGCGATTGCTGGGCTTCCATGCGATTACGTAGCTCTAGCTCGTAAAGCTTGGCGCGGAGCATTTTCCATGCTTCGTCACGATTTTTGTGTTGCGATCGATCGTTTTGGCATTGCACGACCGTGTTAGTCGGAATGTGGGTTAAACGAACCGCAGAGTCAGTTTTATTAATATGCTGACCACCGGCACCCGAGGCACGATACGTATCGGTGCGCACGTCAGACGGGTTA
Source organism: uncultured Deefgea sp. (assembly GCA_963511125.1). GTDB lineage: Bacteria > Pseudomonadota > Gammaproteobacteria > Burkholderiales > Chitinibacteraceae > Deefgea. Next base: position 330 of record CAUPHX010000014.1, read on the forward strand.
ATGTCGATTTCAAAACTATCATCCACTTCTGGGTACACAAATACCGAAGCAAATGAAGTGTGGCGACGATTGTTTGAATCATATGGCGAGCAGCGAACCAAGCGATGCACGCCTGTTTCTGTGCGCAAGAAACCGTAAGCGTAATCACCTGTCAGTTTGATGGTGGCTTGGCTAATGCCGACGATGTCGCCATCCGATTGCTCCATCACTTCAACGCTAAAGCCTTTGCGCTCGCCGTAACGGACATACATCCGTAGCAACATGCCAGCCCAATCTTGCGCCTCAGTACCGCCCGCACCCGATTGAATATCGATAAAGCACGGCATTGGATCCATTGGATTATTAAACATCCGACGGAATTCCAATTTTGCCACTTCAGCTTCGAGGGCAATATACTCGTCGCTGATTACTTCAGCTGTGCCGTAGTCGGCCTCTGACTTCGCCATTTCAAACAGCTCAAGCGAATCTGTTACGCCATTGGCGACGCGATCAAGCACGAGAACAATATCCTCGAGTGCTTTGCGTTCACGGCCAACTTCTTGTGCTTTTTTAGGGTCGCTCCAAGTCTCCGGCGCTTCAGAGAGGCGAACGACTTCTTCGAGTCGATCCACTTTGCCGGGATAATCTAGGTAACGTTTGAGTTCTTCTGTGCGTGCACCCAGCTCTTTGAGCTGGTTTTCAATCTGATTAAGCTGTTCCGCTTCCATGCGATGAATCCGCGTCCGCCATTGCCAAGTCAGAAATTAGTATAAATTTATAATAATCAATGCTTTAGATGCAATTGCTGTTGTTTGTAAAAGACGGCGATTGTAGCACTAATCACAGGTTTTTGGGTAGATCAGTACGTGGGATGCAGAATGCAAGGTTTTAATTTCGAATTGGAACGGGCATTGAAAACACATAAAACCAAGGGCTTAAGCTGGATGTAAACAGCATTGCTTCCCTTTGAATACGCAGGAGATGTCTTGAGTATCGCCGAATAAGCGGAAGAATTGATGTTTCTCATCGTCAAGCGTTTAGGCTTGGTATCATGCGGTATTCGTTGTTTATTTGATTAAGGCCTTACATGCCCTTTAGTGCTTTAGGTTTATCTGCCGAAGTTGTCGCTGCAGCCAATAAAAAACTCTACATTCAGCCTACACCGATTCAAACGGCCGTGATTCCGCTCATTTTGCGCGGCGATGATGTGCTGGCGCAAGCGGCGACCGGCTCTGGCAAAACAGCTGCTTTTGCGTTACCCCTGTTGCAGTTAGTACAAGCTACACAGCGAAAAGTGCTGATTTTGGTGCCCACGCGTGAATTGGCGGTGCAAGTGGGTGAGGAGATCAAAGGTTTAGTCAAACACCTGGCAACGCCTATCAAAGTAGTTAGCGTGTTTGGTGGCGTGTCGATCAATCCGCAAATGATGGCACTGCGTGGTCGCGCCGATGTATTGGTTGCAACACCCGGTCGTTTGCTCGACTTGATGACGCAGAATGCGATCAAGCCCGACAGTTTTAATACCTTGGTATTGGACGAAGCAGATCGATTGCTCGATATGGGCTTTAGTGATGAGATTAATCGCGTTTTGGCGCTGTTGCCAAGCCAACGACAAAATCTGTTTTTCTCAGCAACGTTTCCAAGCGATGTGAGCGCGCTAGCGGATGGCATTCTGAATAATCCAAGTCGCATCGTGATGGAAATGACCGAGGCGAATACGCCGAATATTTTGCAACGCACTATTGCGGTGGATGAAGCGCGCCGCGCTGAACTGTTAGCTCAAATGATTATCGACAGTGGTGACGAGCGGGCGCTGGTGTTCGTCGCCTCTAAAGTGATTACCGAACAATTGGCGCGATATCTTTGCGCCGCAGGCATTAAAGCGGCGCCATTTCATGGGGAATTTAGTCAAGGGCGTCGTAGTCAAGTGCTGGCTGAATTTAAATCAAGTAATCTGCAAGTTGTGGTTGCTACCGACTTGGCGGGCCGTGGCATTGATATCGATAACCTGCCGTGCGTGATTAATTTTGATTTACCTAGGTCGCCTGCCGATTACACGCATCGCATCGGCCGTACCGCACGTGCGGGCGGTAGTGGTGTGGCAATTAGCTTGGTCAGCGCTAGCTCTGAGGCGCACTTTCGCTTGCTAGAAAATCGTCTCAAAATGCGTCTTCTTCGTGAGCAAATTGTCGGCTTTGAGCCGCAAGATGTCGTGACCACTAAAGAGCAAGGAACAGGCGGTATCAAAGGTCGTCGAATGAGTAAAAAAGATAAGCTTCGCGCTGCGGCCGAACAAAACAAAACAGATTGATTTGATTATTACTGAATGCGCTTCAGATTGGTGAGGCGTTTTTGTTGAGGGTTTTGGATGTCACGTACGATCTATTTACTTCGTCATGGTCAAACTGAGTTTAATCGTGAGCGGCGCATGCAAGGCCATTGTGACTCACCGCTGACTGAGCAAGGCGAGGCGCAAGCGCGTGCAATGGGCGTCACGCTGGGGGAAATACTCAGCGATCCCCGCGAGTGGCAAGTGCTGGTGAGTCCATTGGGACGTGCACGACAAACGGCACAGTTGCTGATGAATGAACTGGGTTTACCAAACAACCAGCTACATATTGAGCCACGCTTGATTGAGGTGGCCTTCGGTGAGTGGGAAAAGCAACAGGTAGAAACCTTGTTTGCCCAATATCCAGCCTTGGCCAGTCAACCCGATTGGTATTTCCAGGCGCCGGCATGCGAGCCGTTGGCTGCAGTCGTTGCTCGCCTTGAGCAATGGCTTGCAGATCCAGAATTACCACCCAAAATGATTGTCGTAGCGCATGGCTTGCTGGGCCGGATATTGCGCGGTATTTATGCAGGTTTGTCACCTGATGCACTTTGGCAGCAAGACATGCCGCAAGATGCCTTTTTTCGCTTGCAGGATGGTACGTTGACACGAATCGAATGCATGCAATTCGTTAATTGATTTTATGTGTAATTGTGTCCAAATTAGCCGTACGGTGCTTGTATTAATATACTGCGGATTAATTTTTAGACATGCTGCGTGACATTTAATGTTTAAACAAATCCGAATTTTGTGGGTAATGATAAAGGTGGCGATTGTTTGGGTCTTGGCCTAATTGCAGTCCACTGGGTAAAAAATCAATGTTCCGCCGGTAGTTCTTATAATCGGACTTGGCACTTTTTTGGGCTTGTTTTTTTGCCTCAGCAAAAGGCATTGCTGTTTTACTGACTTCAAACTCAAGTAGTTGATTGTTCGGGTTAATGTAAATGCTGTGCCGCCCAAGGTTGTAAAGTAAATACATGGCGTATAGATTATCGTAGTCTTGAAATTTACCCTGATCATTCAAAAAATCACGAGAAAGAACCGAAGGAAAACGATCTGGCAAATGTTTAAAGGCGATTTTTTCTTCTTCGTGTGGATCGACATAATTTGATTGCTCATATTTTTTGTAGAGCACGGTATCCATTTTGTAGCCGCGTTGATCCCAAGCATTCATCAATTTCATCGCCATTTCGGTAGGAACATTACTATTAATTGCGGTTGAAATAGTCGACCATTTGAAAAATGTCGGCTTTTCAATCTTTATACTTTTGTATTGTGCGCCAAATTTGAATGCGGAGCCTATGGTTTTGGCACAGTTCAAATTGAGGTAGCCGTATTTTATTTCCTCTTGGTGATATTCAGTTTTCTCCTTTCTTTCGTGGTAATCGCTATTCATTTTTTCTAGATAAGCTTGAACATTATTGACTTCTTCTTTAGTGACGCCGTATACGCGAACCCCAATCACCGAACGCTTATAAATCTCACCAAAATCTAAGCCAAAAGAGGCTTTGTCCGATAAGCTAGAATCAGATTTAAATAAATACTCTGTCTTTGGTATTTTTAGTATCAAGTCTTGCGTGTAAAAATCATTGCTATGTTTTGGATCACGATCGGCATAAAAGTTTGCCGAATACACCCATTCTTCTTGCTGGTTTCGATTTGGAATGCTTAAGGCAAGATGCCCCGCAGAGCCACTTTTTGACGTACCAAAACTGATTAACAACTCAAGGTCATAATTTTCTTGCATCAATTGCTGTTGAAACTTGGCCGCATTGATTGGCGCCTCGCCAGTTTTATCTCCTAATGCCGCATGCGCTGTGTTACTGAATATAAAAACACACAGCAAAGTAAACCTAAGGATTTGAATAGACATGAGTTTAAGTGCAGTAAAAAGGTAGCTAAAAAACAGTAGAAAGTCCTGTTGCTTGGATGTTGACTAAGTCATGAGGAAAAGTTTTTTGCAAAGTTATCTGACATTTAAGTTCTCAATGTATTGAGTCCGGCTTTGATGTCTTGCGATAAAACTGATGCTCTCATGCTTGATTTTTAGCCATCATACCAAGCAAACTCTGTTTGATCCCTACAAAATTAATCGTTGGCGCAATTCACGCAAGGCCGCAGAGATCATCGCTAAATCAGGCGTTGCAGCACTTAGCTCTGCAAACATTGCAGCAACTCGATCTCTTGCAGGCTGGTTTTGTGCTAGCCAAAGATTGAGTTGTGTTTGATGTTGCTCCCACGCCTGCTTGAACAACTCAATGTGTAAGCGTTGTAAATCATCCCGTGCCGCCAAACGAGCTAGGGTTTGCCAGCGATTGTCGCGAGGTAATTGCTCTATGGCTTGAGCCAACCATTTCAGCCCTAGCGCCTCGCCAAGCTCAAGGTAAATCCGCATATGTTCGGCCAACTGCCCTGAGTCATTATTAAATTGGCACAATTCCAGTAAAGATTGTGCTTCATTAATGCTTTGGACTTTCATCGCCAACTCGGTACCTATGCCAGATGTACGCCATTGTTCCGCTTGAGCTAAGTGGATTGGACTCGCTGCCAATTGCTGCGGTAAATGGGGTAGGGCGAGCGCGGCACAAGTTCGCATGTGATCAAGCTGATTTGCCGTTAAGTTTTGCTGTAACAACCAACGTGTCACACGCTCGGTATGCCTTCTTATTTGTAATAATAAGAGTGTTTGTCCATCTGTTGAAGCCGAACTGCATTCAATTTCGCGTGATAAGGTTTCGCTAGCGAGTAAGGATTCAGCTGAAATTAATGCGTCAATAATTTCACTGCATGTTTTTTCAGTCTCTTCTTGTAAACGGTAGACACAACTTATGCCGTAGCGATTGACCGCGTGGTTAGTGAGCATGGTGGCAATGATTTCACGACGCAGTGGATGGTTTGCAATTTGTGAGTTGAATTTTTCGACCAGTAATTGCGGGAAATAGGCTTGCAATAAGGTATGCCACTTAGGGTGGTCGACTAAGTCTTCACTGAGTAACTCTTGTTTGATGACGATCTTTGCATACGCCATCAAAACAGATAGCTCAGGACGAGATAGGCCAAGTTGTTGTCGCTCGCTTAATTGGCTATTACTAGGAAGATATTCGATGCGACGAGACAGTTTACCCGCGTGCTCTAGTGCTTGCATCAGTCGTGTGTGGACAGGCAACAAAGAGAACGATTGAGCAAATTCAAGTGATACCGCCTGAGTTTGCAATTCATTATCACGCAGCACCAAAAGTCCCACTTCATCGGTCATGCTGGCAAGAACTTCATTGCGTTGCTTTAAAGTTAAGTCGCCATCAGTCACAATTTTGCTGAGCAAAATTTTAATATTGACTTCATGGTCAGAGCAATCGACGCCCGCTGAATTGTCGATCGCATCCGTATGGATACGACCGCCTTTGAGTGCATATTCAATACGTCCGAGTTGAGTAAAGCCTAGATTGCCACCTTCTGAAATGACTTTGCAACGCAAGTCTTTACCATCGACACGTACGGCATCGTTGCCTCTGTCATTGGCTTCAGCATGGGTTTGGCTGCTTGATTTAACGTAAGTACCGATGCCGCCGTTGTAGAGTAAATCCACCGGCGCTTTCAGGATGGCTTGAATGATTAAATCAGGCTCAAGCTCAAGCTCTTCGATATTTAATATTGAACGTATTTCATTGGAGAGCTTGATTTTCTTAAGGCTTCGAGCAAATACTCCACCGCCTTGCGAAATCAATGTTGCGTCGTAGTCGGCCCAAGAGGATCGAGGAAGGTCAAACAAACGAGCCCTTTCATCGAAAGCGACGCTCGGATTAGGGTTCGGGTCAAAGAATATATGTCGGTGATCAAATGCGGCTAATAGCTGAATTGTTTTGGTGCGCAGTAGCCCATTTCCAAACACATCACCTGACATATCGCCAATACCGACTGCCGTGAATGAGTCTGTATTGGTATCGACTCCTAGCTCGCGAAAGCTTCGCTCGACTGATATCCAAGCGCCCCGTGCAGTGATCCCCATTTTTTTGTGGTCATAGCCGACGGAGCCGCCCGAGGCAAATGCATCGTCTAACCAGAAGTTGTATTCTTGCGAAATAGCATTGGCGATGTCAGAAAATGTGGCGGTTCCTTTGTCGGCGGCGACCACTAGGTAAGGATCATCGCCATCGAGACGTAAAACATCGACTGGCGGGATGACTTTTCCGTTTTGTAGATTGTCAGTTAAGTCGAGCAAGCCTCGAATAAACATTTGGTAGCAGGCAATCCCGCTGGCTAAATAGGCTTCTCGTTCTGCGGGTGGGTTTTTAACGACAAAGCCGCCTTTCGAGCCGACAGGCACAATCACCGTGTTTTTGACCATTTGCGCTTTAACTAGGCCGAGTACCTCGGTGCGAAAATCTTCGCGCCGATCCGACCAGCGCAAACCGCCACGAGCAACTTTACCACCGCGTAAATGCACGCCTTCCATTTGGGGTGAGTAGACAAATATTTCACACATCGGCACCGGCTGCGGCATCATTGGGATTTCTGCCGAGGCAATTTTCATTGATAGATAATTTTTGTTGCCGCTATTTTGATAGAAATTAGTCCGTAAGGTCGAGCGAATTGCCGCCATCAACGACGTTAAAATCTTCTCGTCGTCAATATTGGGCATGGCTCGAGCGGCTTGAGCAATTTCTTCAAGCACGATTTCCGCGACGGCAGGCTCGGATTGAGTAGGGTGATGTAGTAATTGAAAGGCTTGTACGAGTTGCTGGCTTTGTGTGCCGTGCAGCAATAAGCAATCGGCAATCATTTCAATGCTGTACTTGAGGGCAACCTGTTTTAAAAACCGAGCATAAGCTCGCAACACCAACACCTCACGCCAAGCTAAACCATGATAAAGCACCAATTGATTGAGTTTATCATTTTCTGCCAAGCCCTTGCTTTGTGCGATAAAAGCCGCCAATAAGCGCTGCCGTTGTTCTGGGCGTTCAAGAGAGGTATGGGCGGGTAATCGAATCCCAATATCCACTAGCCACGCCCGCTGTTCATCGAAGTGCAGTACATAAGGCCGCTCGTCAACAATCCTTAAACCTAAACTCTCTAGCAAAGGCAGGCAATCTGACAGCTCAATGGGGTGATGCTGGTATAGTTTTAGGCGCCAAATACTGGGGTCTATGGCATTGCCTGCTGATAAGGTGGCGACAATGCTTTTTTCACTCAGTGCAGCTTCAAGCGACTCGATATCGTTAATGGCCACGCGGGCTGCAAAATCAGCGCAATATGCCGCGGGAAAGGCATTTAAGTATTTTTTATGCAGGCGCGAGCCTTGTTCTTCACCACAATTATGAATCAGCCTAAGTTTGAGATCATCTTGCCAGCGCTGCGCGACTTCTGCGATGGCCGATTCAATTTCTTTTTCGTCGTAGTCAGCCGCGTTGATCGTACTTCTACGGATAATGTAATGAATGCGAGCCAATGGATTATCACCAAGAAACACGGTGAATTCAGATGTTGCGCCTGATAAGTGCTTTATGAGGAATGCCTTAATTTTGATACGAACATCGGTGCTGTAGTTATCGCGTGGAACAAAAACCATCACCGAGATGTAACGACGATAGATGTCATTCCGAAAAAACGCCCGCACACGATGGCGTTCATGCAAGCTAACAATGCCATCGGCAATGCGCGCCAACTCGGGAACCTCAATCTCAATCAGCTCATCGCGTGGATAAGTATCGAGCACATTGAGCAAAGCTTTGCCGCGATAACCTGTTAGTTCCGCCTTGCATTGCGCCATGGCGTGATCAATTTTCTGCCGCAAAATAGGGATTTGCCGTGGTGGTGCGGTGTAGGCGCTGGCGGAGTAAAGGCCAACAATTCGAAGTTCACCCAGCAACTCGCCCGTATCGCTGATATTGCGAAGTAGTACGGTATCTAAATACACCGAACGATGAATCAAAGAGCGTCGGTCAGATTTGGTGAGCATCAATAAGCGCTCTGGCGCGTAGGCCAGCTTGCGTAAATCGTCGCTTAAACTCGCCCATATATGCGATTGGGATGGCAAGCCCGCATCACGCAATAAGCCCTTGCCTGAGTGGGGAATGATATTGAGTGTCCCTGCTTCAAATTGATAATCCCGCAGGCCTAAAAATACAAAGTGCCCCGCTAGTAACCACTCCAAAAAGGCGATCGTTTCATGGGTGGCTGGTTTTTGTGACTGAGTGGCCTTGAGTTGTTCTAGTGCGTTACAAATACGTTCAGTCATACCAGTAAAATCGGCAACCACAATGGCGATACTATCTAAAGCCTGATTGATTTCATTCTGAATCGATGCGATGAGACTAACATCACTGATTCGACCAATTTCGAAACGCATCCATGATTCATTATTGCTGATAGCGGATTGAGCGACTAATTGACCTGCAGCATCGCGCTGCACAGACAAAACAGGGTGTATAACGCCATAGACATTGCATGACATATTGCTAAGAGCAATACCTACAGAATCAACCAGGAATGGCATGTCAGCTTGGACAATTTCAATCACTGTATGGGGGCATTGCCAACCGTGCTCGCTCAGGCTAGGGTTATAGATGCGAACAAGTCGCTCATGCGGCTGACGGGTATGCGCCATTCTTCGCTGAGCTAACACCGCAGCACCTAAATCTTCTATCGGTCTTTCTTGTAAATCTTCTTCGGGTACATTGGCATAAAAGCTCTGAATCATTGCGCTCATTTCAGGCGCCGCTTGTTGCGACCATGTTTGTATGGCTTGCAATGTGAGATTCGGAGTCATTTGCCTTACCTTATAACGAAGATTAGCTTCTTACTTTAGACATAATTTTCGTGTATACCAACAAGGGTTACCATCTATCTGCTCAACTATTCAGCGGTTCATTGATGGCTTAAGGTATTGAAATAAAATATCTTTATATGCCAACTGGCGTGATATTCATGACGAGCGGATATGCTCTTTAATATCATTAAATGCTAATATATAAAGTAATCAGCCAAGCCACCAAATAGAGATCACGCCATGAGCCAGCCCTTATCGAGCTATACACCGCAGCGAGGTTCACATGCTACGGCAACCGACCCCATGCTGGCCGCATGCCGAGATCTTGCGCTGAAAATGTTAACTCAATCGCTAGAAGGCTTTTTTACGCGACTAGAAGAAACCTATTTTGAGTTGGCAGACAAAACATTTGATAGAAAACTTCGCGATGATTATTTTGCCGCACGAATTGAAACGCACAACAAAAAAGAATTCTTGACTGAGCAGTTTCGGTTAAATTTTTTGTCGGGATTTAATGAAAGTGTCCTCAATCCTAACGCTGCAAGCGCAAAAAAAACCGACACTTCTTTTTTTAAAGTCAACGCAAAGCCAGATCAACTGAGCTTGGTGGCTAATGACGAGTATGAAGAAAATCTATCGACTGATTTAATAATCAAATCTTTAAAAAACACGGGCGGCAATGAGCTTACCGAGTTAGAACAGCGTTTTGCTGGCTTATTGCCTGAGCAAGAAACCGGCACAGCAAATCCAATGTCGCCCGAGTCGATTTGTGATGCATTTTTACAGGCCTGCAAACAATTAGAAACCGGCTTGGATGCGCGGTTGATCGCATTGAAAGCGTTTGAAAATGAATTATCCAATCAAGTTGCCGATGTATATCACCACGTAAACCAATATTTGATTACTCAAAATGTGCAACGTGTGCTACCACAGCATCAAATAAAGCGGCAAGCTAAATCAAAAAACCCACAAGAAGCATTACAGGAGTCTGAGAGCACGCTCGCAGAAAATAATGCGCCTGCCCCCATCGCGACCAGATCGCCTCAAGAAGAAGTGAGACCATTGGGGGCGCATCTTGCCGCATTAGCGACGGGCGCGTCTGTTTACACTGCGCCTGCCGAGCATGCGCCTGGGTGGTTGTCATTTCTAGATGTACTGCAGCACAAAGCGCCTCGCCTAGAGGGCTTAAGTGATGAGAATGGTGCTACTTTATTTCAACACAATATGTTGGGTATGCTGCGTAGTTCAGGGTGGGCAAAAAACCTACCCCAAATGGATGCAATGACCTTAGAGCTCATTGCGATGCTATTTGAGCATATTTTTGAGGACAATCGGCTTTCAGGCTCGGTAAAAGGGCTGATTGGCCGTTTGCAAATCCCCGTGCTAAAAGCGGCCATGTTGGATTCTGGTTTTTTTGCTAGCAAAAATCACTGCGCACGTCTTTTATTGGATACATTGGCCGAAGCCGCCTTAGATGCGCCAGAAATGGAGCCCGGTGAGCATCGTTATGACAAGTTAGCGGCCATTGTGAGTAATGTTTGCAACCAATTTGTCAATGACGTTGCCACCTTTAATCATGCGCTGATTGAGTTAAATGAATTTCTCGCTAATGAAGCGCTACAGGCTGAAATTGCAGCACAAAAAGACGCTCACGAGTTAGTCCAAAATGAAATTGCAGAACTCGGTGTCATCACAGGGCAAGAGTTGGTGGCCGAAAGGCTCAGTCGGGCCGATATTCCTGAGCTCGTGCAATCCTTTTTGGCACTGTATTGGCCTAAAACGTTGGCACGTAGTTTTGGTGAGGACGGAGAAACTGGCGCTGAGTTTGTCGCTAAAATTAAAGCAATGGATGATTTAATTTGGAGCGTCCAAGCGAAGCAAGGCGCCGAAGAGCGGTTTGAGTTAGTCAATTTATTACCCACAATGTTAAAAACCCTAGAAGATTCGGCCCGTGCAGAAGGCATGAGTGCGGAAGAGGGGAAAACCTTTTTTGCTCAATTAGTGCACTGTCATGCAGCAGCGATTCGAAACGGCTTGCGTGTAACAAACGATGTAAAAATCAGTCCGCCCGCTGTAAAAGCCCAAGAAGCCGAAATTGGCGCGAAAATGACAACGCCAGCGAATGTCCAGCAGCATGCGGACGAAGTTTTGGCGTTTGAAATACCATCAATGTCTGCCCAGCCGCCGCAAAGTGCATTTCCGATGCGCGGTGAGTGGGTCGAATGGATTAGTGAGCAAGATGAAGTTTTGCGTTTACGCCTATCGTGGATTAGTCCACAAGAAACCCGTTATTTATTTACGAATCGTCTCGGTGGCAACGGTAAAGCATTTTTGAAAGCCGAACTCGCTGAAGCCTTAGCCTCAGGCAGGATTCGCCGTTTAGCGCTTGAAGGTAGCTTAACAGATCGAGCTATGAATGAACTGAGAAGCAATTTGTGCTAGCTGTTGGGTATTGCTCCATAGCTATTGCAAACAAAGGCGCAAAAACAGATACCTACATAGGTGTCTGTTTTTTATCTTAAGTGGCGTATTTTAGTCCAGTTCACGCTCGGTCATCTCTCCGAGCTCTGTTAGAATCGCACCCTATGATCAGACTTAAAACACTCACACTCCGTCGCGGCACCAAGGTGCTCCTTAATCGCGTTGAACTCACACTGCAACCTGGCTCAAAAACAGGGATTGTTGGTGCGAATGGCGCGGGTAAATCCAGTTTTTTTGCCTTATTGCGTGATGAAATTCATGCCGATGAAGGCGATTTAGAAATGCCTCCGCGCGTGGCCATTGCCCACGTTGCCCAAGAAACCCCAGCCTTACCTTGCTCGGCGCTCGATTACGTCCTTGATGGTGACTTTGAGCTACGCAAGATCGAAGCTGAAATTAACGCCATCGCCCATGACGATAATGATGGGATGGCGCATGGTGAATTATTTTCTCGCCTCGATGCCATTGATGGCTACACCGCACCTGCCCGCGCCGCTAAATTACTAGCAGGCTTGGGTTTTTCACTAGAAGAAAATTCAAAACCGGTTTCAAGCTTTTCAGGTGGATGGCGGATGCGTTTGAATTTGGCGCAAGCTTTGATGTGCCGTTCAGACCTTTTGCTGCTCGATGAGCCAACCAATCACTTGGATTTAGAAACGGTTGTTTGGCTGGAAGAATGGCTAAAAACTTATCCAGGCATGTTGCTGATTATTTCGCATGATCGCGATTTCCTCGATAGTACAATTAAGCAAATTTTGCACGTCGATAACGCGCAGCTCACTATTTACACCGGCACTTACGAAGATTTCGAAAATCAATGCGCTGAGCGTCTCGCGCAGCAATCACAAGCATTTGATAAGCAACAACGGCAAATCGCCCATTTAGAAAGCTTTATTACGCGCTTTAAAGCCAAGGCCAGTAAGGCCAAGCAAGCACAGAGCCGTGTGAAAGCATTAGAAAAAATGGAGAAAATCGCTGCCGCCCACGTCGATTCGCCATTTAATTTCTCTTTCCGTGAACCTGATTCAAGCCCGAATCCTTTGGTGCACTTAGAAATGGCCGCCGCTGGTTATAGTGCGGATAAGCCGATTTTGTCACATTTGAATTTGAGCATTGATAATTCAGCGCGCTTAGGTTTACTGGGTGTGAATGGTGCGGGTAAATCGACATTTATTCGCGCTTTGGCGGGCGAACAAGACTTGCTATCGGGGATTCGTACCGAAGGTAAGGGTTTGAAAATTGGTTATTTTGCTCAGCATCAACTCGAATACCTAAGGATTGACGAGTCGCCGTTATGGCATATGCAAAAAATTGACCCGAATACGCGTGAGCAAGAGCACCGTAATTTCTTGGGTGGATTTAATTTTCATGGCGCAATGGCGTTGGGGCCAATCGCGCCGTTTTCCGGCGGAGAAAAAGCACGCTTGGCACTGGCGCTTTTGATTTGGCAAAAGCCGAATCTGCTGCTGCTCGATGAGCCAACCAATCACTTGGACATCGAAATGCGTGAAGCGCTCACTTTTGCGCTGCAAGATTTTGACGGTGCTTTGATTGTGGTTTCTCATGATCGACACATTTTACGCGCGACAGTGGATGACTTCTGGTTGATCGAAGATGGTCGTGTTGGTCCATTTGATGGCGATTTGGATGATTACACACGGTATAGCCAAGAAAAACGCAGTGGTGACAAATCGGCGGCTAATGCGGTGGTGAATAGCAGCCAGCCAAGCACCAACGTCAATCGTAAAGAACAAAAACGGATTGAAGCTGAGGCAAGGCAAAAACTGGCGAATGCTCGTAAACCGCTTGAAAAAGACTTGGCGCGTATCGAAGCTGAAATCGCGCGCATTACGGCCGAGCAAGCCAGTATCACGGCGACACTCGCTGATGAAACTTTGTATTTGCCTGAACGCAAAGACGCTTTACAAAAAATCCTTGCCAGTGAATTAAAATTAAAAGAGAAATTAGCTGAGCGCGAAGCCGCATGGATGGTTGTAAGCGACGAGATTGAAAATCTAGTGGTGTAGACGTATATCTACCTAGGCATCATTTAATATAGTCTAGGTAGATATACCCAAGGATTTGTATGCGTTCAACATGGTCCATCGTTTTAGTTTGGGGTTTGGTACTGCTGCTGATTTATTGGGCGTTTACTCAATATATTGCGCAGCAGTATCAACCTAAAATGCAAATCAGTAGCTCAGGGCAGGGCCGGGAAATTACTTTGCCCCGTGCTAAAGACGGCCATTACCGATTGGCGGCCAGTATCAACGGCGAGCCTGTTGTTTTGCTGTTAGACACCGGTGCAACCGCGATGACCATGAACCAGCAACTCGCCGAGCAAATCGGTCTGCCTCGTGGCGAGCCCTTTATTGCCAGTACCGCAAATGGTCAGGTCGAAGGGTATCAATCCATACTCAATAGTTTGAGTTTTGGCCCGTTTGAATTTAAAAATGTCCACGTCGGCGTGGTGCCTAATTTGGGAAGCGAAGTGTTATTAGGGATGAATATCATCAAGCAATTTGATATTCGCACCCAAAACAATCAAATGCATTTAAAGTTAATTGAGAAATAAAAAAGGCGATTCGATGAATCGCCTTTTTTATGTACAAATCCTACTTCCAGTCGCCGCGTAAACGGCGAATTTCATCTTCTAGATTTTGGCGACTCAAATCAGAAGCAGGAATCGCTTCGCCGATTACCACACCAATTTTAGAGAAAATGCCTCTTGGCATCTTCATCATTGCCGCGCCATCTTTTCGGCTGAAAAAGCTTCCCCATAAACCTTGCAGCGCAATCGGAACCACTGGAACAGGTGTCGTTTTTATAATCCGCTCTATTCCGGGCATAAATCGGTTGATTTCACCGGTGCGAGTTATTCTTCCTTCTGGGAAAATGGCGACTATTTCACCGTTTTCTAAAGCCTCAGCAATCATTTCAAATGCGGAATCCTTCATTTCGGCACTTTCTTTGCTAGGGGCAATTGGGATTGCGTTTGCTGTTCGACAAATAAAGTTCATTACCGGTAAATTATAGATCTGGTGATCCATTACAAACCGAACCGGACGACGAATTGCCCCTGCAAGCACCAATGCATCCATAAAGCTTACATGGTTGCACGCTAAAACGACGGCACCTTCTGCTGGAATATGCTCAAACCCCGTTTTTTTAATTCGATACAAAGTATGCGTCAAAATCCATACCAAGAAACGCATTAAAAATTCTGGAATTAGGGTGTAAATATAGATAGCGACAAAGATATTCAAAATACCCGCAATAAGTAGCAACTCTCTGACGCTGATACCTGCATTGAGCAACAAGATACTCATGCCAGCTGCGACGACCATAAATAAAGAATTTAAAATATTATTCGCAGCAATTGCCCGTGAAGTAAATTCGCGCTCTGTCCTTGTTTGAATTAAGGCATATAAAGGCACAATAAAAATGCCGCCAAAAACACCGATTAGAAACAGGTCAATAATGATGCGCCAGTGCGAAAATGCCATTAAAAAGCTTTGGGCTGTTTGTGGTGTATGAGGGAGATTACTTGATGCAAAAAATAAATCGATAGCAAATATGGATAAGCCAATTGAACCAAATGGCACCAATCCTAGCTCTACTTTTGAATCCGATAGTTTTTCGCATAGCAGAGAGCCAATACCTACCCCCAAAGAAAAAATGGTCATGAGTAAGGTATAAACAGTCGCGTCACCGTGCAATGTTTCTTTGGCGAAATTTGGAAATTGAGTCAAATAGATTGAACCAAAAAACCAAAACCAGGAGATGCCCAACAAGCTATTAAAGACGGTTTTATTTTTTTTTGCGTGCGATAAAATTTTTGCTGTTTCTGAAAATATATTCCAACCTATTTTTAAGTCCGGTGCGGTTGGTGGTGCGGATGGCATGGATCGACTAAAGTAGTAACCCAGTATTGCAACAGCAACACAAACCCAAATGACTAAGGTTTCCCCATGGGGTTGGTGCTGGACGAGCAGGGTTCCCGCAATTTGACCTAATAGAATTGCGATAAATGTCCCCATTTCTATCAAGCCATTACCGCCCAAAATTTCATTCTCTTTTAAGTATTGAGGTAAAACAGAATATTTAAGCGGCCCAAATAAAGCGGAGTGAACACCCATCAAAAATAGGCAACTCATTAGTAATGCGGCGTTGTGCCAAATGAAACCAAACCCAGCAACAACCATAATTGCAATTTCTAATAATTTAATCCATTGCGCTAATGTGGCTTTGTCGTACTTTTCGGCGAGCTGTCCTGCGAGGGTAGAAAACAAGAAAAAGGGTAGAATAAACACCCCCGCCGCCATATTGACCAAGGTCGCGGCATTGAGTCCTGCAGTTGACAGACCATGAAAAGCGATTAAGACGAGAAATGCATTTTTGAATAAATTATCGTTGAAAGCGCCAGCAAACTGAGTCAAAAACAAGGGCAGAAATCGTTTTTGACCAAAAAGATCAAACTGATTGGGCTTGTGCATCGCGTTTTTCCGCTGTGGAGTCGATCAATTAAACGTAAGTATGTTCACTAGGTTCCATAGAAAAACCTAACCAATCAGAGCTTTTCGTTCACGCTCTAAATGAGCCAATAATTTTTGCAGATTGATTTCAAGATTACGGGGTAAGTCTATAAAACGAACACCAACCAGCCAACGCACTTTTCCGTGTGCCATGGTAACAGGGTGGACTGAGCGGATTTCAATATTAAGCTTGGCAGAGCCTGCCGCGGCAAAATCAAAAAAGGCATTACTGATCACTACGCCTGATTGCATTTGAGTGTGTTGATCATCTTTAAGCCAAATACCTGCCCCGCCCAGGGAAATGTCATGCAATTCTAGTTGTGCCTTTTGTCCTTCGGGTAAGGTGAGATCACAAGTTAATGGATTGGTTATTGGCGTCAATAGACGGAAAAACTCTCGCCGCTGTAGCTTAATCAAGTCATCTGGGAAGTTAATAATGAAGGCTGGTTTACCTTCGAACTTCCCTAGCACAACACTACCCACAGAGAATTGGACTTTGACGCCGTCTAATGCAGTAACAAATAAGATTTTTGCCGCCTGAGTAATGGCCGTATTGCTCGGAGAATGTCCACCCACATCGATAATGAATTGTTTGGTTTTACTGTCAACATGCAAGACACGAGACAGCATCATGTCGCGACCCGCATTGAAATAAATGCCAAGATTGACATTGTGTTGCGCCAAATTGCGCAAAACAAACGCAATTTCCATATAAGCGGTAATGCGATAGGGCGCTATATCTTCTTGTTCACTAATCGGCGCTACACCATCATTTGCTTCTTCTGCCATCTTGTATTCCAAATCAGTGAATTATTCGGCGAGTAACAATTTAATGTCGTTGGTAAATACGGCGGATCCTGCACCGTAATTAACCATGACTCGAGTGTTTCCATTTTTATCAATCAAATAACTACCAGCAGAGTGATCTACGCTATAACTGTCGCCGAGCACTTGTTTCTGATAAATAATACGAAATTTTTTCGTAATTTGCTCAAGTTGTTCTTTGTTGCCATTTAAACCGAGAAAGCTAGCATGGAATGCCGGTACATATTCAGAGAGGATTTCCTTGGTGTCACGCTCGGGATCTACCGAGACAAATAAAACTTGCACATCTTTTGCCTGCTCGCCTAATTCATCCATTGTTGCTTTTAGTTCTGACATCGTCGTTGGGCACACATCAGGGCATTGTGTAAAACCATAAAATAGTACGACGACCTTACCTTTAAA